>NZ_RHJQ01000039.1:0-9512 GCF_004211995.1 Escherichia sp. E14S1 | reverse complement strand
TGAATTACCGATCCACTACAACCGGAGATATGCTGAATGTCGCGGGTAATGCCAGCGGTAACTTTGTGCTGGATATCAAAAACACCGGTCTGGAGCCAGTATCTGCAGGTGCGCCGCTTCAGGTGGTGCAGACTGGTGGCGGTGATGCCGCGTTTACCCTGAAAGGCGGGAAAGTCGATGCCGGTACCTGGGAATACGGCCTGAGCAAGGAAAATACCAACTGGTATCTGAAGGCTGATACCCCGCCTCCGGTTACTCCACCGACTAACCCGGATGCAGGTAACCCAGATGCAGGTAACCCAGATGCAGGTACATCGTCGTCTCCAGTGCGTCGCACAACAAAATCAGCCGACGCGGTACTGGGCATGGCAACAGCACCGGCATACGTTTTCAACAGCGAACTGGATAATCTGCGTTTCCGTCATGGCGATGTGATGCAGAATACCCGTGCACCAGGCGGAGTATGGGGCCGTTATACAGGGTCAGATAACCGCATCAGCGGCGGGGCCAGCTCGGGCTATACCCTGACCCAGAACGGTTTCGAAACCGGCGCCGACAAGGTCTTTGACCTGGGTGAGAGCAGTTTAGCTGTAGGTGCCTTCTTCTCTTACAGCGACAACAGCATTAAGCATGCCCGTGGAGGAAAGAGTAAGGTCGACAGTACCGGTGGTGGTCTGTATGCCACCTGGTTTGATAATGACGGCTACTACGTGGACGGTGTGCTGAAATACAACCGCTTTGATAATGAGCTGCGTACCTGGATGAGTGACGGTACGGCGGTGAAAGGGGATTACAGCCAGAACGGTTTCGGCGGTAGTCTCGAAGCGGGCAGAACCTTCAGTCTGAATGAGAATGCATGGGCGCAGCCATACGTGCGGACAACGGCATTCAGGGCGGAAGTGAAAGATATCAGCCTGAATAACGGTATGAAAGCCAGTATCGGTGCGACCAAATCTCTGCAGGCTGAGGCTGGTGTGAAGCTGGGGATGACCCTGGATGTTGCAGGAAAAGAAGTCAAGCCGTACCTGTCGGCGGCGGTGAGTCATGAATTTTCGGACAACAACAAAGTCCGTATCAATGACACCTACGACTTCAGGAATGATATCTCCGGGACGACCGGGAAATACGGACTGGGCGTCAGTGCGCAACTGACCCCAAATGCTGGCATCTGGGCTGAAGCTCGTTATGAGAACGGTAAGCAGACCGAGTCTCCGGTCACGGCCAGTGTCGGGTTCCGTTTTAATTTCTGAGACGTGTCCTGAACAGAGCAGGGATTAAACCATGCGCTGCGGGCGGAAGCTAAAAGGCTTCCGCCCGCGTTTAAATACTTGCTGCCAGAATTCGTAAAAAAAAATTCACGGCCTGTAGCGATGCAAACTGTGTGGACAATGAAGCTAAGCCAGATGGTCAATGTAATATCTAAGGGGATACAACAAGGGTAAACAGGTTTCCATGTCCATTAGAACTATTGGCTCAAAAGGTATTCATCTCTCGATGCAGAATAAATTACCATTTAAGTGATACTACGTAAGTGTGAAATTATTTAAAATGTTAATGTTTTTTATCCTTTCGGTGTTTCTATATTTTAATGGTGGCAATTTGTATTTTTTAGAGAAAATCCGAGTGAAGGTCTGTTGTGAATCAAACCCATATTTATAGGCGATGCTCATCACAGACTCATTAGTCTCGACAAGATCTTTAGCTGCAAGACTAAGTTTTTTATCTTTAATATATTTCCCAAGGCTAACTTTTTTATCTGTACAAAAATCCGCTGAAGATGCCACTTAGAGTATCCAGCCCGCATAGCAACATCGTCTATCTTCAGCGGTTTATGTATGTTTGAATCAATCCATTGAGTTACCTCATCGATAATATCTTCTGTTCTGGACATAAGACGACGCTAACTATAAGAGGGCAGTGACATATATTGTTCAAAATGCTAATTACTTACTTATAGATTTCAGCAACCCCGTGCAATCGGTTATTCCCCGTGGTTGACAGAATTTTGAATGATGTTGCTCCTTGTTCATCAGCTTTACGAGAAAGCGCATTCGATAATTCATCAAGCGTCAGGGCATTACTGGCTGAGACTACACCAATCTTTTCTTTGCCATCTGCATGATGAATCTCCTCAGCAGCAGATGCAGTATTTGCCGAAATGAATCCCATGAACAATGCAGTAATTAGTAGTGCTTTCATATCTGATACCTGTTTTAAACGATATGTTTGGAAGTTGACAAATATCAGAAGGAGCTTCCTCCTTCTTGATCTGTAAATATACAGTTCTAAGCTGTTATAAGACTGACTGTCATATGACAACGCTGTCAGATTTTTTAATTTTTCGAATACAGATTCAGGTCGTTAATAACGCACTCAGGTTCTTCAGTAAGGGACATATTGTCTACATCGAAAACCCCATCATTTTTTTGGGGATTATCACTCTGCAGCTCTGCAAACAGAGGAGTGAGATCCTGCTGTGCTTCTCCTCGCTCTGCGACCAGTTCGAACGTTTTATTTTTTGCCGCATCATTGCTCAAGGCCGTTACCAGTACCCGGGCGATTTGTTCCCGGGAAATAACACCATCTTCCGGCGTTCCCGCATGGCGTTTATCCCCCTGAAGCATGACGATTCTGTGCTCATCATCATTATTGTAATCAAACCAGCCGGGTCTGACGATAGTGTAGATATGCCCGCTGGCTCTGACCAGGCGTTCAGATCTTCTCTTCCAGTCATGAACTTCAGTACGTTGATTCCAGCTACTGAGCCGCTCAGTAACGCCAATCGTTGTCATCAGGGCGATGCGAACAGGTGTATCCATGAATATTCGCAAAATGTTACGTACACCGCCGTAATCTATCGCTCTGGCACCAATACGTCCCTGACCATCGGAGCCGAGTGTAAAAATGATGGCATCAATATCTTTCGGTAAATCGGTGAGTGTTTCAGGTATTGAAACATCGCCATAGAAAATATCTGTTCCACGAGGGAGTAACTTGATTTTCCGCCGATTCCTGATCAGAGCCACTGGCTGATGGCCCATTGCAATAGCAGTATTCACAACATGAATACCAATGCTTCCTGTTGCGCCAGCAATGAGTATTTTCATGATAAACCTTCTGATAATTCAGCCTTATTTTTGATACAGCCAGAATATCAATTATCATTATTGCCAGTAATGAGGCTAAAATGATTGTGTCTATGAACGCCCTTCATGAATGCGCTTTGAAGGGAATGCTTCTACAAGGAAATCGTCAATGCTTAAAGAAAACTTCAACGAACTGCAAATCTTTCTTGTGGTGGCAAGAGAGCGAAGTTTTACCAAAGCAGCGAGCAAACTCGGCGTCTCTCAGTCTGCACTTAGCCATGCAATGAAGGCACTGGAGGAAAGGTTAAATATCCGTCTCTTAACCCGAACTACCCGTAGCGTGGCTCCCACGGAAGCAGGGGAGAGAATAATTGCCTGTCTTGAGCCACGTATAGATGAGCTTGAGCGCGAGCTGGAATCACTTATCCAACTGAATGGCACTCCCTCCGGGAATATTCGTTTATCAGCCGGGGAACATGCTGCGCGCAGTCTGGTCTGGCCGAAGCTAAAACCGTTCCTCAGGGAATATCCCGAAATCAATGTCGAACTGGTGGTGGATAACGGTTTTGTCGATATTGTTGAAGGTCGTTTTGATGCCGGGATCCGGCTGGGTGAAAGTGTGGATAAGGATATGATTGCAGTGCGAATTGGGCCGGATATGCGGATGGCCATGGTGGGATCGCCGGCGTATTTTGCTGCAAACCCTGCGCCTGAAACGCCTCACGAACTACAAAATCATCGCTGCATCAATATGCGTCTGCCAACGGCCGGTGGACTTTATCACTGGGAGTTCGAGCGAGAAGGGAAACCGTTACGGGTCAGAGTTGATGGGCAACTGACGTTTAATCTGCTGCCAGAAAGAATTGATGCCGCATTATCAGGATTTGGTATCGCCTGTGTTCCCGAAGACGCGATTCAGGATTATGTAACGTCAGGCGAGCTTATTCAGGTTTTACAGGAGTGGTGTCCAACTTTTCCCGGATATTACCTTTACTATCCCAGCCGTAAGCAGCATCCGCCTGCTTTTGCGCTGTTGATTGATGCACTTCGCTACGCGGAATAACGTGTCCACATTTTGCTGTGGGCCTTGCGCGGGCATAATGACCTTTTTCACTGCACGCCTGTAGGCCAGTGCGCTTTAATACAGCGAAGGCCAGCGCTTCAGTAACGTTGAAAGCTTGATACAGCAGTGAACAGAGCAAACATCTTCGAGGCTGTGAATCTCCATCAGAAAAAGCTACACAATACGATGAGCGCCCACTGAAGGTTAGGCGCTCTATTAAACGTTTAAGGTGATCTTCTAAAATGGCTATTGCAGATTTTTCTCTTTCAAAAACCGACTCACCAAATCAGCGATCTGCACATTATTCAGGTCGGAAAACGGGAAGTGGGTATTACCTCTGATTCCAGCCTCAGGCAGATGCGTCACCGTCACATCCCCACCATGCTTGTTAACCACGTCACGCCACTTACGCGCCATTGCCAGCCGTACTCGCCAGCTGTCCTGTGCGGGCATGGCTACAGGTTTATCCGGTATGTTATCGCCGTAAATAATCAAAATCGGGATTTTAGTCAGCGCCATAAACTGTTCCATTGGCACGGATTCACCCTTCAGCGTGTCGAACGCACTAGGCATAGGGGCAGGGAGTTCTTTCTCCGGGAACACAAAACCGCTGCCTGGCTCGAAGGCGACAATGGCTTTGACCTTGTTGTTTTTCATCGCGGTATACCAGCCTGGTCCACCCCCCTGAGAGTGAGTAAAGAGGATTGCCGGGCCTGATTTATCCACTACGGCAGACATCGCATCAGAGATGACATTGACATCAAATGGCCCTGTATTCGGAGTCATCTGGCGGAAATACTGATTTAGTGCCTCTTTGTCGTGGGAAAACTGGACGCCTTTAAAATACTCTGGCCACACGCCAACACGGAACTGGTTAAACCACATCTGCTCATCAGGTTTTGGTGTCATCGTACCTTCTACAGTGGTTCGTCCGGCATCACCCCGACGCGGCTGATCGACAATATACGTGGAGAATCCGCGGCGCAGGAATATGTTCTGGAACCCTTCTCGACCATCCGGCGTACTTTCCCAGGTACGAGAAGACTGGCCCGCGCCATGCAGCATAACTATGGGATATTTATGCGGATTCTCCGGTATTTGATAGAACACCGACGCATGATCGCCATGATAAGTTTGACCTGCAGAGTCCAGCGGCTTTTTCGCATCAAATGTTCCCGGGGCGGTGATGATGGTGCCTCCGGCAGAAAAACTTCCTTGCTCCTGAATGACCAATGGTTCGGCGTATACAGACTGCGCCCCCAGGCCTCCTGCCATCATGCAGATGGCCAGCATTTTTAAGACCGTTTTCAAAATCACATCCTCTGTTATGGTTGCCGTTTAATCATATCTGAGTTGCCAGCATTAATTATTTCTCCCCCTTGATTGCCTTTATTTGGCGGATTCATAAATGCAGAGGATGAATCACGTATGTGCACTGCCCAGGGGAGAGTCTGCATGACGACCGTCTCTATTTGTTCTCAAGCGCTTTTCGCAGTGCCTCTTCAGCTCTTGTGGCTGCATCATTGTCGCCATGTTCACGCAGAACCTGTGCTAACTGTCGTAACTGCGCTGCCGTCAGACCGACTCGCATACTTGCTCGCGTATGTGACAGTAACTGGGCTTCAACGCCTGGCGTAGCGGCTAATGCGCCAACTGTTGCCAGTTCACGGCTTTGCCAGTCGAGGTTATCGCGAGCGAAAATATCGCCGAACAGATGTGTTTGCAGGAATTGATTTATTGTTGGCGCAAAATCAAACAGTGGCCCCTGAACAGGCGCGCCTGAGATTTTCGTCTGGTTTGCGGTACCGACACGGCGAAGTTCATCCCCGACGGGAATAGGGGCGATCGGCGCTTTACCTTCAATGTCTTCGATGCCACGTTGTTTACGTGTTTCGACGACTTTCATCAGCTCATTCAGTGCATTCAGGCTGCGGGGGAATCCCGTATAGGCATAGAGCTGGATGAGAATTTCTTTAGCTTCGTTTATCGTGAGTCCTGTATCAAGTCCTTGATTAAGCGCTGCATTCAGCTTATCCATCTGACTGCTGGCCATTGATGCGGCAATCAACGGAATGGCCTGCTGGCGAGCTGACAGCGTATCTGAAACCGTATATTCATGATTCATTTCGGTAACTCCTTTATTGATGAGCGCAGCATTTGCGGTAAGCGCAAAACCAAAGGTTAGCAGTACCGCTGCCGTTAATATCTTAATGGGCGTGGTATTGTTCATCTGTCACTAACTCCTTCCAGTTAACGCTTTTGCCATCCACCACGCCGGTTATTGCCAGATGTGTCATCGCACTACCGGGGGCCGCCCCATGCCAGTGTTTAACGTCCGCCGGACAAGAGACAACATCGCCAGCACGGATCACCTGCACCGGCTTGCCTTCTTGTTGGGTGAGCCCAACACCAGAGGTCACAATCAGTCGCTGACCTGCTGGATGCGTATGCCAGGCGGAGCGGACACCAGGTTCAAAGGTGACATAAGCCGCGGAAACACGGATGTCGTTGTCAGCGTTGAACAGAGGATCAACCCGGACACGACCGGTAAAATTCTCCGCCGAGCCATACACCGCAGTCTGGCTTCCGGCGGGGGCGATATGGACAGTGGAATTTTGCTCCGCAGCCCATGATGAAGTTGTGAAGAGAGGAGATCCCCAGCCGTAAAGGCTGGGGGGATATCCATCAACTGTAGCCACTGTCCACTTTAAAAAACAAGTTGGCGGGGTAGTTAGAAAATCGAAAGAGAGCTCCAGCATTCTGGGGAATCAAGATTCCGACAATAGGGTAGTAATTTGCTGACTCTACGAGGCGAGACGTGGGTGTAAGACGTTGCTTATCCAATCCAATTCATCATTTAACTTATGTTGTGTAAGAGTTCAGTTCATAAACCATATGGTACACTTCGGCGCAGAGGATTTTTAGGCCGAATGATATTGAATAAAAGATTCTGCGGTCGGTAATGTCTTTTTCCAGATAACTGAGCAACACAGTGAAAGAAAAACCGCCATGATTTCTACAGTAATCAATAGCATATGTCCAATCAAGCAACAACATCGGAAGATGTGTTGGAAATCTTGTTGACGCATATTTGAAACAAAAATACTTAGTTAGTTGATTTGATACCTCATCCTGTTTAAAGCATAGGTAACGACGACTGCCAGAATAATCGAAAGTCCATTTATTTACTGCGTTGATGATATATCGGTCGTCAAATTCTCTTGCTGTTTTTAGATAAATTCGCTCAGGAATTTTTAGGTGACAGATAAAATTCATTAATTCAGAAGGATAGATTGATGCTCCATTATCAGAAACAAGTGCATTTTTATTGTGGATCATTATTACATACCTCCATTACAATACTAAGCATTTCACTCAGATCAATATTATCCTGAGCAATGCGCTGGGTGTTTGCTGTATTGGCCCGCTCGGATAGAAACCGCCTTGCATAAAAATCAGGCATTTGGCTTTTCGGACTCCATCCACCCATTAGGCGCAATTCTTCCTTGGCTTCTTCCATCAATCCCGTGTCAGGGAGAGCAATAGAAGCGTATTTTCTTGTTGATTTGCTTTTTAAATATTTTATATGATAGATTTTTTGCAGGGTCAGGTAAGCCCAGGTATGCCGGGTTACATGCGGAGTTAAACGTTGTAGTACGTCAAAGTACGAATGTGATTTGTATTCGGGGAATTTTTTACTCAATACGTCATCAATTTTTGAAAACATCGAATGAACTGCAGTATAAGATAATGGTTTACCTACACCTTGGCTCGATGTAAATATAAAGTCGTGGCTGTCGGTTTTAGGACGCACTCTTTCTATATAAATTTTTAGGAAATTATAATCCTGCTTATCAAGCTCTAATACACGATTTGCCCATACATTTTTAAGAGAAGGTGCACATCCTCTGGGGTCATGATTTTCATCAGTTGTAGTTACAATCAAACTAAACTTATCCTTTTTTATATTTGATTTTATAGAATTGCATTCCAACAGCAATAATTCACCTATTCGCAATCCATAATTCAGTAACAGGCGAACAATCAAAAAGTTGCGAAACTGGGTGTTTCTGGTGGGGAAGGGATTTAATGGGTTATATTTTTGGCTAGAGCAGGGCGCAATAATCGTGTACAGACTGATCACCATTTCACGGTTCATACTGTGAAACCCCTGATGGATATGACGATGGTTAGAATGCTTTCCCGGTGTTAACGCTCGATAACTTTCACGACAAAAGCGCAGGCGAGTATGTAACCGGGAAGCCTGGAGTGATAATGCTTTGGGAGAATCATCCCGATATACCGGCGATACATACGTGTTAATCAAAAAAGCAATAAACTGCGCTACTGCACGAAATCGCGCTGCGTTGGTAAAACTATGGGAAGTGGAGACTGGAGTGAATGCCAATAAATTTGATTGGCTTACGCGACCATTCTCCAGATAGTGAGAAAATGCCGACATTTCCTCAATAGCAATGCACGGGTTGTGGCCAGAAGCATAGAAGCTATAGCAAAACGTGACGCCGTGTTTCTGCAACCAAAATTCGTAAAAGAACTTAACGGCCTGCAGCGAAGCAGACTGCGTGGACAATGAACGAAAAGCCAAATGATCGATGTGATATCTGAGTGGGTACAACAACGGTAAGCAGGTTTCCGTGTCCATCAGAATCCATTGCCGTTTGTGGTTGATGGCAACTAGTTGGTTGAGCGAGTACATAGATAACCTCATTGTTGATGTGGACATGAAGTAAATGTACTCTACACCTAACGCAAGAAATGGGAGGGATGTTAGAAATCGTTAACCTGTTGATTTCGTGAGAGGCAATGGAAAGATATGAAGTTGTTTACCATCGTAGGCTATTTAACATAATATACATTATGCGCACCAACATAAACAAAGGGAAAATCCAGTCTTTAGCGGTCATGATTGTCCTGCTCATTAGCAACGACCAAACCCCACATCTCACTTAATTCCGTATTCTCGGCTTAACCGACCGTGCAACCTCAACACATTGGTTTCAATTGCTGTCACCACATTCTCCGGAAAATCTGCCGGTAATGAAGTCTTCACGTTATCCAGTGCTGCGGGAATCATTCTGGCAAAGTCACTCAGGATTTCATGCACCTGCACTTCCGGGAATTTCAGCGCCTTTGCTGTCGCCAAAAAATGTCGCGGATAAATTTTATCGATTGCCGTTTTTCTGCCTTTGGATGCGTTAAGCCCCATTGCCAGTTTGAGATCGCTGATGTGTATTCCCGCGCCACCCAATACCGGAAATGCTGAAATGATGTCGTAAAATGGCGTGAGTCGATAACTGCCACCGGCCTGGATAAAAACCGAAAAATTTTTCGCATGGCCGTCC
>NZ_RHJQ01000038.1:0-12747 GCF_004211995.1 Escherichia sp. E14S1 | reverse complement strand
ACAAAACCCAACAACATCAACGAATTGCACAATCCGTAAGTCGGATAAGATGCGCCAGCATCGCATCCGGCACCAGGTACAAAACCCAACAACATCAACAAATCGCACAATCCGTAGGCCGGATAAGATGCGTCAGCATCGCATCCGGCATCAGGTATGACCTCCGAAATCCGGTGCTTACCTGGCCTTACTGGCCATAATCTCGATAATCTGCCGATCCGTTTGCTGCATTGAATGACTTGCCAGCGCACACAGGTTGGCGATTGACTGCTCAACATCATGCGCCACAATCCCTTCATTGCCAGTCACGGCGGTATCATCCAGCGCCATTAACACCGCTTTCCACGCCGCCGACGCACTGGTCGAAACCTTCATCGCGCAACTGTTCGACGCGCCATCGCAAATCATACCGCTAACATCACCGATCATGCTGCTGATTGCCATCGAGATGGTTTCATAACGCCCATCCACCAGCCATGCCATCCCAGCGGCGGCGCCCATTGCGGCGGTCGTTGCGGCACACAGCGCAGACAAACGCGGTAACTGGTTATGGATATAAATCGCGCTCAAATGCGAAAGCATCAGCGCGCGCGCCAGCCGTTCATCATCTGCCCCGAAGTGTTCCGCGACCACCACCACGGGCATTGTCGCGGTGATCCCCTGGTTGCCAGAACCGGAGTTACTCATTGCCGGAAGCGTTGCGCCCCCCATACGCGCATCGGATGCCGCGCTGGTACGAATCACAATTGACGAGGAGAGATCTTTCGCCAGCAAACCGCGTGCACACTGTTTTTCCAGCGTCGCGCCAATATGCAGCCCCCAGTTCCCACTCAAACCTTCCTGCGATAACGCGCAGTTTAATTTCGCAGAATCGAGAATAAAGCGGATAGCCTCAAACGGCACTTCATTGACGAACTTCAGGATCTCGGCCAGCGTCGTTCTGGAGAGCACCGCCAGCGGCGACTCTTGCTCGCCCTCTGCCACACACGCCTGCTGGGTAAAAACCACGCCATTGTGCGTCTCGATATGCACAATGTTGGTATGTCCGCCGACGATGGTGACACAAGCCCACTGCTCACCGTTCCAGACTTTGGCGCGTGAGAAGAGGATTTCATCGCAAGGTTCCTGGATCTTGACCGAGACTTTCCCCGCCGCCAGCAACGCTTTGGCATCAGCAATTGCCTGCGCCGTTGCGTCTTTCAGCACTTCCAGCCCGGCGTTGGCATTTCCACCTAACGCCCCCAGCGCCGCGGCAATCGGCAGCCCCACCATTCCCGTACCGGGAACGGTGACGCCCAGACCGTTCTTCATCAGATTTGGCGAAACCCAGGCTTCTACACGTTCAACCGGACCTTCCAGTTCTGCCGCAGCAACCGCCGCCGCCAGCGCCAGTGAGATCGGTTCAGTACATCCCAGCGCCGGTTTTACTTCCTCCTGAACTGCAAGGATGTAACGCTGCCATAACGGATTTAGAGTCGAATCAAACATAATAAAAACCTTAAAATTTCAGGTAAATCATGAAAATGCCAGGAACGGAGAAACGCAAAGCAACAAACCGGTGACGATAATCAGGTACAGAGAGGCACCTTTGTATTTGTGCAATGCCGGTACTTTGTAAACCAACCACGCCGGGATCAGGCACCCTACCATGCCGAAAATCGGGCTACAGATAGAGGTAAAGCTCAACACTGGCGCATTCAGTACGATGGCGCTCCAGGCCAGTAAAATGGCGAAAATCATGATGCCGCGCTGAACGAGATTTTCGTTAATCTTCTCAGCTGGCATCTTGCGGCGCAGGATGTTCATTACGATCCCTTGCGTTGCTTCGCGAAAGCCTAAATAGACGCCAAAGAACGCTGTCATTACGGCAAAGATATTGAGGATGACGCTGACCACTTTCACCCATGCTGCACCGTCGCCGCTAATAAACTGTGCGGCAATCGCCAGCGCGGAAATATTCTGCTCATAGGCTTTTACTGCTTCGTCATGTCCCATCGCCAGAGTGAACGACACTGCGTAGAAAAAGACGGTGACAAACAGGATCCCAAACGCAATGTTCATCGCCCGCAACGCTTTGTGTCGTGCTACTTCGATCGATTTTTCTCGCGAGCGATAGGAAATCACCATCGGGCTTAACGTCTGAATAAACAGAATCGAGGTTAAGGTAAACGGCAGTGTGATAATGGCGTTTTTCACCAGCAGCCCCAGCGGCGGCAGCGAACCTACGTTATACAGATGCCACATCCCGACCATCGATACACCCAGCGCCGCCACCACCAGCAGTTTGGTCAGCACCATGCCGGTCGAAATTTTGAATAACAGTTTCTCGCCGCGTGAAGAGATCGCTACCAGAATACAAATCAGTACCAGGCCATAAAACGGACTGTCAGACAGCAATCCTTCCGTCACGCCGAAAGTATGCAGATAGGAGGCGCTATCGTTAGTGATGGCGGTGGAGTAAACAAACATCCAAATAACCAGCATCACAAAGTAAAGTGCACCTAACAAAATGCCCCAGTTTTTACCCAAATAACCACTAATGACACTCGGGTAATCTTTACACTCTGGAGATTCCGCCAGCGTATTAATAAACAATCGCTGAAACAGATACATTGCCGGGTAGCCAATCACTGATGAGAGCAAAAATACCCACAATCCCATCAATCCGACCTGCACCGGGAGAAAAACTATCCCCGCGCCAATCGCCATCCCAATACTCATAATCACCCAACCGGTGTCGGTACTGTCGAATTTGATAGCTTCACGCCATTCACTTTCACTCATTCCAGCACGACCCGCCGGGGTCGAAGCGTCTGCAATGACGCCTTTATTCGTTGCAATTTCCATAAGTTCTCGCTCAATATTTTGTAGGGCTTATTATTTTTTTCGAGCCGCATCAAGGCGATACGCGGTCTACGTTTTTTTGCAGGCGAGTTATTAGAATGAAGAAATGATACGCGTGAGGTCAGAGAAAATCTTCACAATCAAGACTTTGAAATAGCAGTTATGGATAATAATTTTCTATCAAATCAATCTTAGAGAAATAGTTATTCTCTATTTGCGGCAGATCACAATAAAAAAGGGTGCACATTTTGTGCACCCCAGTATAAACGCGGATGAGATATCAGCCGCAGACCACTTTAATGGCCAGTCCTCCGCGTGAAGTTTCGCGGTATTTATCGTTCATATCTTTGCCGGTTTCGTACATCGTCTCGATAACTTTATCGAGAGAAACACGCGGTGCGGAAGTGCGTCCCATCGCCATCCGCGCGGCGTTCACGGCTTTAACAGCATTAATAGCATTGCGTTCAATACACGGAATTTGCACCTGCCCGGCAACCGGATCGCAGGTCAGTCCCAGGTTGTGTTCCATAGCGATTTCCGCCGCATTGCACACCTGCGCCGGGCTGCCGCCCAGCAGTTCGGTTAACCCTGCCGCCGCCATTGAACAGGCCACGCCAATTTCGCCCTGACAGCCCACTTCCGCCCCGGAAATGGAGGCATTCATTTTATACAGCGCACCGATAGCGCCTGCCGCCAGCAGAAAACGGGCAATAGAGCGCTCATTGAGCGGGCGGCGGAATTTATCGTAATAGGCCAGCACCGCAGGAATAATGCCGCAAGCGCCGTTAGTTGGCGCTGTCACAACACGCCCGCCAGCGGCATTTTCTTCGCTGACTGCCAGAGCAAACATATTGATCCAGTCGATCACGTTCATCGGATCGTTAGAGATATTGTCGCTGGAAACCAGCAAACGCCGCAGCGCCACCGCCCGACGTGGCACATTGAGCGGGCCTGGCAGCACACCTTCGGTATTCATACCGCGTTCAATACCGTCATGCATCACCTGCCAGATACGCGAAAAACCAGCATCAATTTCGGCTTTGCTACGTAGCGCCAACTCGTTTTGCAGCATCAAACCAGAAATAGATAACCCGTTGTAATCACACATTTTCAGCAGCTCACCTGCTGAATGGAAATCGTAAGGGACGAGCGTTTCAACATCCAGTGACAAGCCGAATTGTTCTTCTTCGACAATAAATCCGCCACCGACTGAATAATAGGTTTTGCTTAACAGTTCTTCCTGCTTTTTCCACGCGGTAATACGCATCCCATTCTCATGACGGGGCAGCGTTTCCGCATGGAAAATAATGTTCTTTGCCACTGGGAAATCAACGACATGTGCGCCCGCTGCCACCGGCAACCTTCCGTTGCGCGTCACTAATTCCATAAATGCAGGTATCTCATCAATAACAACGTCCTGCGGACTATTTCCTGCCAGTCCCATGATGATAGCGATATCCGTGGCGTGACCTTTGCCCGTCAGTGACAACGATCCATAAAGATCGACCACAATGTGGCTCGTCGCGGTTAATAAGCCGCTCTTCTCCAGTCGATCAATAAAACTTTTTCCGGCATTCATTGGCCCCACGGTATGAGAACTGGAGGGACCAATCCCAATTTTGAAAATATCGAATGCACTAATCATATCCACACCCTCGGATTGCCGTTCGTGAAGAGGAGCGGAGCGACCCTGCGATCGCCCCGCTCAGGAGCTTTATGCGTTGCGTACCGCGATAGCTTCAATTTCCAGCTTCACATCTTTCGGCAAACGCGCTACCTGCACGCAGCTGCGTGTCGGGTAGGTCGCCTGATGCTCGTCAAAAAACTGCTTGTAGACTTCATTGATGGTGCCAAAGTCATTAAGGTCGGTAATGAACACCGTCATCTTCACGATATCGCCAACGGTCAGCCCGGCAGCAACCACGATCGCTTTGACGTTTTCCAGACTTAAACGCGCCTGATCTTTCACGTCCGCAGGGATCTCCCCGGTCTGCGGACAAACCGGAATTTGCCCGGAGGTGAATACCATACTGCCTAAATCAACGCCCTGAACATATGGGCCGATTGCGCCTGGCGCACGTTGCGTTTCGATAATCTTTTTCATACATCCTCCGGCATCAAAGCGCCTGGGTAAAGGTACGTGAAATCACATCCTGCTGCTGTTCACGGGTCAGTGCGTTGAAGCGCACGGCGTAGCCAGAGACACGGATTGTCAGGTTCGGGTATTTTTCCGGGTGCTCAATGGCATCCAGCAACATTTCCCGATTCATAACGTTGACGTTGAGATGCTGACCACCTTCCACATCCGCTTCGTGGTGGAAATAACCATCCAGCAGGCCGACAAGGTTGGTTTTGCGTACCGGATCTTCTTTACCCAGCGCCGCAGGGACAATTGAGAAGGTGTACGAAATACCGTCTTTAGCGTAGGTGAACGGCAGCTTGGCAACGGAGGTCAGCGAAGCCACGGCCCCTTTGCGGTCACGACCGTGCATCGGGTTAGCACCTGGTGCGAACGGTGTACCGGCGCGACGACCATCCGGTGTGTTACCGGTTTTCTGGCCGTACACCACGTTAGAGGTGATGGTCAGAATCGACTGAGTTGGTACGGCGTTACGATAGGTTGGCAGGGCTTTAATTTTCTTCATAAAGCGTTCAACCAGGTCGCAAGCAATGCTGTCTACGCGCTCGTCGTTGTTGCCGTACTGCGGATATTCGCCGTCGATTTCAAAGTCCACCGCCAGGCCGTTTTCGTCACGAATCGGTTTCACGCGAGCATATTTAATTGCGGAAAGTGAATCCGTCGCCACCGACAGGCCCGCAATACCACATGCCATCGTGCGATAAACATCACGATCGTGCAGCGCCATCAGTGAGGCTTCGTAGCTGTACTTGTCATGCATGTAGTGGATGATGTTCAGCGCGCTGATGTACTGCACTGCCAACCAGTCCATGAAATGGTCGAGGCTGTTCATGACTTTGTCGTAGTCCAGAACGTCGTCCATCAGGGGTGCTGTTTTCGGGCCGACCTGAATCTTCAGCTTCTCATCCACCCCGCCGTTAATTGCGTACAGCAGCGTTTTCGCCAGGTTAGCGCGTGCGCCGAAGAACTGCATCTGCTTACCAATCACCATCGGGCTGACGCAGCAGGCAATCGCGTAATCGTCGCTGTTGAAGTCAGTACGCATCAGATCGTCGTTTTCATACTGCAAAGAAGAAGTGACGATGGAGACTTGTGCCGCATATTTTTTGAAGGCAATCGGCAATGCTTCCGACCACAGAATGGTCAGGTTAGGTTCCGGTGCTGGCCCCATGGTGTGCAGTGTATGCAGATAACGGAAGGAGTTTTTGGTCACCAGCGTACGACCGTCCAGCCCCATCCCGCCGATGACTTCCGTTGCCCAGATAGGGTCGCCGGAGAACAGCGAATCAAATTCCGGCGTACGCAGGAAGCGCACCATGCGGATCTTCATGATGAAGTGGTCGATCAATTCCTGCGCCTGCTGCTCGTTGAGCACACCGGCTTTGAAGTCACGTTCAATGTAGATATCGAGGAACGATGCAGTACGGCCCAGCGACATCGCGCCGCCGTTTTGCGATTTCACCGCCGCCAGGTAAGCGAAGTAGAGCCACTGCACCGCTTCCTGCGCATTCTGCGCTGGACGAGAGATGTCGAAGCCATATTTCGCCGCCATTTCCTGAATCTGCAGCAACGCATGACGATGTTCTGCCAGCTCTTCACGCAGACGGATGGTGGCTTCCAGATCTTGCCCTTTTTCCAGACGAGACTGGAGATCGGCAAATTGCAGTTCGCGTTCACGGACCAGATAACTGATGCCGTACAACGCCACGCGGCGATAGTCACCGATAATACGTCCACGGCCATAACCGTCCGGCAGACCAGTCAGTACGCCAGATTTACGGCAGCGCAGCATATCCGGTGAGTAAGCATCAAATACGCCCTGGTTATGGGTTTTACGCAGATCGGTAAACACGTATTCAAATTCGCTGTCCATTTCACGGCCATAGGCGTGGAATGAACTTTTAATCATGTTGATGCCGCCGAACGGATGCAGCGCACGTTTCAGTGGCGCATCTGTTTGCAGGCCAACAATTTTTTCCAGCGGCTGGTTGATATAACCGGCATCATGGGCAGTAATGGTGGTGGCAATATTGGTATCGAAATCAACCGGCGCATGGGTCGCGTTTTCGATACGAATACCTTCCATCACCTTTTCCCACAATGCCGTGGTGGCTGGCGTCGCTTCAGCGAGGAAGGATTCATCCCCTTCATACGGTGTATAGTTATGTTGAATAAAATCGCGGACATTAATTTCGTTTTTCCAGTCCGTACCTTTAAAGCCAAGCCATGCGTCGGCGTACAGCTTATCGCTGGTATCAATATCTACCTTCATGAAAAATAATCTCTCTACAATACTTCAACTAAATTATGCAAATTCTGCGGGTGCTTTAACTTTGCCTAAATGAATTGCATCTAGCGCAATCATTTTTTCTTCATTAGTCGGAATAACGGCGCAAATTACGCGCGCATTTTCACTGGACACAATTCTTTCACCGTAAGCGTTAGAGCGATTATTCATTTCTGCATCAATCTCTACGCCTAATACAGTCAAATGTTCCATGACCAGACGACGAATTAAACTTGAATTCTCACCTATTCCGCCGGTGAATATAATTCCATCCAGGCGATGTAATGAGGTAGCGTGTCCGGCAATATGACGGGCAATTCGGTGAACAAACGTTTTAATTGCCAGTTGTGCACGTTCATGACCTTCATGCCAGGCTTTTTCCAGTACACGCAGGTCGGAAGAAAGACCGGAAATCCCCAATAATCCCGATTCTTTATTCACCACGCGTTCCAGATCGCTAAGACTCTGGTTGGTTTGACTGGCCACCCAGGACATCGCGCCGAAGTCGACATCGCCACTGCGCGTCCCCATCATCAGCCCTTCCAGCGGCGTCATACCCATTGAGGTATCCACACTCTGCCCGTTACGAACCGCGCAAATAGACGCGCCATTGCCAAGATGCGCCACCACCAGGCCGGAGTCTTCTTCCGCCAGATCCAGCAGAGAATGCGCACGCTGGGACACATAGCGGTGAGACGTGCCGTGGAAGCCATAGCGGCGCACACCCAGCTCTTCGTAATATTTCCACGGCAGGCCGTATAAAAACGCTTCCGGGGCCATTGTCTGGTGGAAGCTGGTATCAAATACCGCTACCTGAGTTACGCCAGGAAATAATTGCTGGGCCGATTCAATGCCACTTAAATTGGCGTAATTATGCAGCGGCGCCAGTGGAGAAACGCGACGGATATTATCAATGACTTCATCGGTAATAATGGCGGACTCGGTAAAAATACTGCCGCCGTGGGCGATGCGGTGGCCAATTAAGGCCACGCTGTCATTTAAATTCCGTTTTTCCAGTTCAAACGCAATTGCCTTCAGTGCACCTTCGTAGCTGTGGTGAGCCAGCGGTGCTGGCTCTCCTCCATTTACGGATAAGAATGCATTTTCCGAATTAATACCGTCGGCAATACCTGACATTAATACTTCACAGTTCGAGGCATCCAACACGGAAAACTTAATTGAAGACGAACCACAGTTAATAACCAAAACAACCGGAAATTCATTCATCTCTTTTCTCATCCTGAGTTACGGATTAAAACAGTTTGTATACGATGTTCAGGATGGTCAGCAGACCAATCACGGTAACAAACACGTTATCCAGACGACCACGGTATTTCGCCAGCGACGGCGCTTTACGAATGGCATACATCGGCAACAGGCACAGCAGTGAAGCGATAATCGGCGCGCCCATGGCTTCAATCAGGTCCAGAATGTTCGGGTTGGCGTAAGCAACTACCCAGGTGGAACCCATGATGAAGATCATGCTGATGGTGTTCAGTTTGCCGGAAGACACTTTCGTCTTATCGCCTTTGTAGCCGAACTTCAGTACCAGACCGTTCAGACCTTCCAGCGTTCCCAGATAGTGACCGAAGAAAGATTTGAAGATAGCAACCAGTGCGATAATAGAAGCGGCATATTCCAGTACGGTGGCGAACGTCGATTTCTCGCCGGACATGGAAGCAAAGTGGTTAGCCAGATAAGAAAGCACCGGAATGTTCTGTGCTTTTGCTTCCGCCATGTTTGCCGGAGACAGCGTAAACAGGCAGCTGAAGGCAAAGAACATGACCACGGCAACCATCAGCATGCTGGCACGGGAGATGATCTGTGAGCATTTCTGCTCGGTGAAGTCGCGACCGAAGTCTTTCTCATACTCTTCACGCTTAGAAACCACGAAGGAAGAGACGATTGGCGAGAAGTTAAAGGAGAAGACCATGATGGAAATCCCCAGCCAGACGGTAATCAAGATACCGTCATGACCGGTTAACGTCAGCGCACTGAGGTCAACTTGATCAATAACAGCAGAGTTCCAGTAAGGGATCAGTGACAGAGAAATCAGTACCAGGCTGGCGATAAATGGCCATACCAGGTAACTCATCACTTTAACCATCAGATCCTTACCAAACCAAATGACGAACGCCATCAGCAGCAGCAGGAACAGCGCCACGAAGCCGCGGTTCAACGCCGCAAAGCCAAGCTGGTTTTCCCAGAACGTCATAAAGGTGTTGGTAATGGTTACGCCATAAATCCACAACAGTGGGCAAATCGCGAAGAAGTACAGGAACGTGATGACCACGCCACCCGTTTTACCAAAGTGCTCTTCCACCGTTTCCGTAATGTTGCCGGAAGGGTTAGAGCCTGAAAGACATAGACGCGCCAGCGCCCGGTGGCAATAAAACGCGATGGGGTATGCCAATACCAACATCAGAAGAATCGGGATCAGTCCGCCAAAACCTGCGCGGATAGGGAAGAACAGCACGCCGGCACCAATAGCTGTGCCGAACAAACCCAACGTCCATGTGGTATCTGATTTACGCCAGGACGATTGTTTTGTCTGGCTGGATACAATGCTATCTGAAGTACTCATATCCTATCCTCAACGAGATGATTAAGCGTCAACGAAACCGGTAATTTGAGAGACGCGAGAAAGATCGATATTGCCGCCGGAAATAATGCTGACGGTTTTTCTGTTTTGAATATATTGGTCTAATTTACCGCTTAACAAAGCAGCACATGCCAGAGCGCCTGCGCCTTCGGTGACGACTTTATTGCGCTGAATTAAGGCAATCATACTGTTTCTGATTTCGTCTTCGCTGACCAGCACGATGTCATCGACTAATTCACGAACGATTTGGTAAGTTAAATTACCCGGGCGGGCGACATCACAACCATCCGCCAGGGTGCCGGTAGTTCGGTGCGTGGTTATTTCTCCCGAGTGGAAAGAAGCCGCCATGCCGTGAACGTTTTCTGATTGCACACCGATAACACGAATTGTCGGGTTAATAGATTTAATCGCTACCGCAATACCAGCAATTAAACCGCCACCGCCAATTGGCACAATCACATTATCGACATCATAGAGATCTTCCATAATTTCCAGGCCAATCGTTCCCTGACCGGCAATCACTTTCGGATCATCATAAGGTGGGATAAAAATACGGCCTTCCGTTTCGACAATTTCGCTAACTTTGGCGATGGTGTCGTTAAAGTTGTCGCCGTGCAGAACAACTTCAGCGGAGTAGTCACATGTCGCCGCGACCTTGGATTTTGGCGCGCCTTTCGGCATTACCACTTTCCCGTCGATGCCCAGCATTGCGCAGGAGAGCGAAACCCCTTGCGCATGGTTACCCGCAGAACAGGCCACCACACCTTTGCGTTTTTCAGCATCGGTTAAAGAGCTTAATTTATTAAATGCGCCACGAATTTTAAATGAACCAGTACGCTGCATATTTTCAAACTTAAGGAATATTTCACCTTTGCAACGTTCACTAAAATAATTGGATCGAGGCATGCCTGTTTTATAAATTCGCCCAGCCAATCGTTGTTTTGCTTCGATAATGTCATTAATAGCAACCGGGAGATCGTATGTAATATGCATGATAAACCTCTTAACCTGAATTAAATATGTAGGTAACCGTAACCGACACCCGAGAAAAGACAGGTGGATTATTTATGTTTGAGAAAAACAAATAACTAATCAGCTTCTATTAATTGTCTTCGTCTACACCCATTATAAGATGAATACTCTTTGGCTAGTTCAACCAAAACCGATGCTGCTTTTTTAATACGATAATTTTTTGACCATACCGCGGCATATCGCGCCACGGGCAACGTTTCTTCAACCGGAATAGTAATAAATTGATTAGAACCAAAAGGTGAAGTCATATCACAAGGAATAACGGTTAAGAAATCAGCATTGAGAACAAGATTATAAATTGTCACGACTGAGTCGGTTTTAACGATGTTTTCAATACTGATGCCATTTCTTTGTAACGTGGTGAGAAGTTCGCTGTAGTATCCCATATTAGTTTGCGGCAACACCCACTGTTCGTTTTTCAACGACTCCAGCGTGGTAGTGCCGGTGCATGTTCGGGACTTGCTGGCCACCAGCACAAACTCGGACTCGAACAGCGGCTCAACATGCAAATCCTGAAGCTTCATCTCTGCACTTAACGTACCAATCGCAAAATCGAGGCGTCCGTCGCGGATAGCAGGTAAGAACGAGGACAACTGTGCTTCATACATTGAGACTTGCGCTCTCGGGAACACCTCTTTGAATTTGTTGATCATCCCGGACATAAAGGTAAAGCCAATTAGCGAAGGAAAACCAAATGAGACTTCCACCACGGCTTCAGAGGACATACCGCTTATCTCATTAACCATATTTTTCATTTCGCGGGTAATGGATTCGGAACGTGAGAGCAACAATTGACCGGCTGGCGTCAGCGTTACACCGGTATTTTTCCGTACCACTAATTCCACGCCAAAATAATCTTCAATATCGTTAATGATTTTACTTACAGCAGGTTGAGTTAAACCTAATTCTTTTGCAGCCGAGCCAATAGAGCCACTTCTGATGACTTCCTGAAAGACTACCAGGTGCTGCGTTTTAGGAAGAAGAATAGTGCTCATATCGGCCTGCATTAATTACCTCATTGACGACATGAAGTGTATCAAAATGGAATGAATAGGATATGTGCGACCACTCACAAATTAACTTTCAATTGCTTTCCAGGTATCTACTTAAATCAATATAAATCTTTAATATCAATAAGTTAACATAATAAAATCCGCGTAAAGCCTGACTTTTATCAAAAAACAAAGGGGGGGATAACCATATTTTATGGCGATAACAACACGCTTTATATAACTTATTAAAAATGCCCTGCGACGATATTTCAAGCAAATATCGTGTATTTCTCAGTCGAATTTTAAGTTAAATTTAATGAGCAAGTTATCAAATTTTATTATAAACAAATCATATTTACAGGTAAATAATGCGCCGCGTCACATTTTTTCGCGGAATTTGTTGGTCACAAAACATTTATTTTATCAATATTTTAAAAAGTCGAATACAGATATTGATCATCTCGAACAATTGATTAACGTCAATTTTTACCATCATAGCAGGATGTCATTTTGTGAATGCAATCGTTTTCCATGGTTTCTGCTGTCATCATAATGCACGGATAGCATTTTGTGTTGATGATCACAAAACTAATAATTCATATTTGCAGGTAAGTAATCTCGGGAGACAAAAAGGGTGACGAAAAAAGAGTATTTATACTGAAAAAAAGAAACTGACCGATAAGCCGCTTTCTTTTGAGTATAGCGTCGTGGACAGTCATTCATCTTACTGCCGCGCAAAAGCAAAAAACCCGCCAGTTTGCACTGGCGGGTTTTCGTTGAAGAGGTGAAACTGACCGATAAGCCGCTTTCTTTTGGGTATAGCGTCGTGGACAGTCATTCAAAGATCGGT
>NZ_RHJQ01000037.1:0-29428 GCF_004211995.1 Escherichia sp. E14S1 | reverse complement strand
CAGAATGATGTACAGGCTCCCCCGTTCGTCCGGTTTAGTTTGTCGCTATGTCTTATTGAGTTTTATCCTGGCCTGCTACTGTTTAATCAGTATCAGGCCAGGTATTCAGTGAATAATGGCGTTGAACATGTCAACACCATTATTTTTTATTAGATCGTAACGTTCATACTATTCAAATTATGGCATCTCCTCCTCGCCTTTTTCAGTATCTGCAGCCTCGGCTTTAATTGTCACCTTCACAGGCTTCATTTCGTACCCGCCATACGTCAGGGCGTTAAATGTGAACGTATAGACACCTGGCTTGCTGGTACTAAATGTACGCGTAATTTTCCCGCTCGAGAAATGGTCAGCCTTCGACGGCAGGAACTTATAATCCTTCTCCGTCACCCCTTTCGGAGCCTCAATGTCGACCCACATAGTTCCTCCTACGGGATTGTTTGCCGAGAACAGGGTAACCGTCATTGTTGCGGTCTGTACCCCATCCGCCACCAGAGAATCTACATTAGATGTTGCGACGAGCTCCGCGTTTTTATCATCCGCGACGAATTTAGATTCGGCAGTTTTCGTCGATACCTGACCGTCGGCCTGTTCCACTTGCGCCGTGAGTGTATATTTCGCTGCGACAGTGGTCGTGGCGGTGAAAATAGCCTGTCCTTGCTCATTAGTTTTCGCTGTGCCAGACGGATCCAGAACTAACTTCGCCGGGCTGGCAGTCAGCGTCACGTCGCTATCTTTCAGCAGGTTGTTATTGGCATCAGTCACCGTAACTTTATACGTCTGTTTGGCTTTGCCGTCCGCCAATGCATAGTTGCCAATCACCTCGATACCGGAGACGGTTGCGGTAGCTTTATCGGCCACAAACGTTATAGTCTGCGCATCCGAAGGCTTGTCATTTCCTGCCGACGCCGTGACCTCATACGTTCCGGCAGTCACGGAAACCACTTTCAGTACCGCTTTACCCTCCTCGTTGGCGTTCACCATGATATTACCGTCTGCAAACGGTTTGACGCCCCGAGGCAGATTAAAGACGACCACAGCGCCAGGAAGAATGTTGCCGTATTGATCCTTAACCGTTGCCGTCAGCGTAAAGGCATCTTTGTCGTTTGCCACTTTTGGATCAGCGCCATCAACCTCCAGGGTCGCCTGACCGGTACTGAAATCCGCTTTAAATTTCACCGTAGCCGTCTTCTGAGTATTATTCACTGAGGCCGTGATGCTGTGTTCCCCGGCAACCGTTGACATCAGCTCAATGTCGGCTTTACCTGCCGCATCGGTTGTTACCGTATTCCCCGTCTTGCTGGTCACTCCTTCCGGCAGAGTCAGCGTCACATTTTGTCCCTGCAACGGGTTGCCATAGTTGTCCACAACGGTCAGGGTTACCTGGTTAGCAGACTGTCCATTAGCCACTTGGTTATCAACCTTCACCGTCATATCACGTATCTCAGCCTTAGATGCGTCACCTGCAACATTCAGCACCAGTGGCTGAGCAACGGCATTTTGGCCGTTCACTCGCGGCATCACAGACAACTGACCCGCGGCAGAGCCCAGAGTTAAGGTCGCCACATAGACCCCATTACTTGTTTCTGTCCAGTCTCCTGTTGAAGGTCTCACTGACCCCGTGCTGGCGGCACCACTAAACTGCGGTGCATCTGGCTTCAGCCCGGTGACAAGGTTCCCGTACGCATCCTTCGCGGTGAAGGTGAGTTCCGTCGTCGCTTTGACGGTCGGAGCATCATTATCCGCAACAAGCGTAGAGTTCGCTGATGACATATCCCCGGCGACGACAGTCAACCGCGCAGCATCGGTGGCTGCTGGCTGGCCGTTGAATAGCGGCATGACAAGAAGCTCACCAGTCTTTCCGCCTGCGGTCAGCGTAGCGACATAGGAACCATCGCCTTGCTCGGTCCAGTTGGATACCGTCGCCCCTGCAGATGCAACACCTGTCAGGGTTGCCGACAGGGAAAGGCCGCTGATAGCGTTGCCATGCGCATCTTTTGCAATAAGCGTCACGGTTGTGCTTTCTCCTGCTTTTACGTGATCTTTTGCCACAGAGACTGTCGACTGGCCTGAAGATAAAGCATCAGCCACCACGGTCACTTTAGCCGCACTAGCTGCCGCGTCCTGTCCATTGAGCTTCGGCATAACCACTAATTCACCCGCCGTAGTGCCGAGAGAAATCTGCGCGGTCCAGGTCCCGTCGCCATTATCCGTCCAGCCTGATGCCTTAGAACCCGCAGCGGCTGCGCCCGATAATGATGGTGCATCAGGATTGAGGCCAGTTACAGAGTTGCCATTGGCATCTTTTGCCGCCCAGATTGCCGTAAGCGTACCGCCAACCACCGGTTTTTCTGGATTCAGGGTGATGGTCGAATGTGCTGCATCAAGCGGCCCGGCGACAAACTTCAGCGTTTGTTGCAATGAGCCCAACTGATACTGCTCGCTAAAGGCACGCACAACAATGTTTCCGGCACGGGTCGAAGAAACCGTAGCGCTGTAAACGCCTGGTTTTATCTCCGAAATGGTACCAATGGTGACACCGCTGCTATCCTGCGGAACAAATCGCAAGCGGCTGGCCTCTCCCGTCACCGGGTTACCATCAGTATCCACCGCAGTCAGCGTCAGCGTGTGGGATTGCTGACCATCGGCAACCACGTCTCCTGAAGATTCATTCACGCTCAGAGTAGACTTCGACACATCCATCATCGTGGCGCGCAATTCTGCAGTGACGGTTTTGCTCATGCCATCAACGCTAACCGTAATCGTTGCCTCACCTGATTGCGTTCCGGTAGTAAAGACAGACTGGTACACCCCAGCTTCAGTTTCGGTGAACTCACTCAGTGTTGGCTGTGCCTGTGATTTAGTGGCCTTCAGGGTACGAGTCACAATATTTCCAGCTGGCTTGAACGTCAGCTCAGACTTGATCTGATCTTTCATACCCGTGACTGGCTGCCCCTCGGCGTCGCGCAGAGAAAGCACCAGTGGCTTTTGCTCACTACCGTTAGCAAGCATTTGGATACGGCTCTGACCGTCAAGCGTTAACGCCGTGCGCTCGGCACTCATACCTGCTCCGGTAATGACCACCTCTGTCTGCACGCGTTTTGAGGCATTGCCTTTGTTATCGTAGGCAACCGCAGAAATCGCATAATAATTGTTTTTGCCTGCCTGATAAGCCGGGAGCGTCACTTGCCACTGATTACCCTGCCCGGTAATTTTTCCGCCTGCGGCCAGCAAAGATGGCGCTTCCCATTGAACATTTTTCAGACCGTGAGTTGCTTTGCTCACCACAAGCCCCAGGGAAACCGTCTGCCCGCCCTTACCTTCAATGCGCTCAGGCAGAGCAATACGGATCACTTCAGATTTGCGATACTCAAGAACGATATTGTTATTACGCTCAACCAGGTCATAGCGGCTGCCTGCCAGTACCCGACGCTCGCGAATGCTATCCGTATCGAGTTGTTTCGCCAAAGGTTCGCCAATTCGGTAGTTAACTTCCAGGCCAAAGCGAGTGTCATTCTCACCGCTCTTGCCCTGCTTATGCCCGGCGCTCAGTGTCAGAAGAGGCACTGGCGTATAGGTCACCTCGGCAGAAATAGCATGCGGGTCTTTCTGGCGCTTATCTTTACCAAACAGCCCGACTTCATCGCCATAATACTGTTCATACATCAGGCTTGCGCCAAGCTGCGGCCAGGCAGGTAAATAGCCCTCTGCGCGGATATCCCAACCATTCGCCGGGCGTTCCTGATAATCCTCAATATCCGGCGATTTTTTCCAGCCAGAAGCGCGGATATAACCATTGGCGCTCAGTTTCAGATAATCGCGCCAGTATTCCGCACCAACACCAATGCGGGTATGACTACGGGATAAATCATGGTCGATAAAGGTGTTCACCCCTGCCATCCAGTCATTTCCTGAAAAATGACGCCAGCCAAAACCAATATTTGACTGAGTACGATCGTCTGTACGATGTATTGCCCCTTGAGTGAACAACATATTTGTCGGTGTATCATAAATCGGATAAAGCATTTCCAGCGAAGAATCCTTCAGCGAGAAATCTTTATCGACATTCAGTTTGACGCGCGCAGTACCATATTTTCCGAGCCACTCCTGGATTTCCTGGGTAGCTTTAGTGGTGGCCATCCCGGTAATAAAATTACGTGTCGCATCGCTATCTGGCTGACTACTCAAAAATGTCCCGGCATTTGCGGCAAACGACGCGACATTTTTCTCCACATTATTATCAGCAGTTACCGTGGTATTTTCCAAGCTCAACCGTGGCTGAACCGCATTCTGCGCACGTGCCGCCATTACCGGCGTAAAGGTGACTGCGAGTGGAAAAAGAACTTGAACAGAGATATTTGCCCACGCCACGCAGCGGGCCAGAACTGAATAACGAAATCGTGGTTGTTTATGACCTGTTTTATAACGTGACATTGAGATAATTTCCTGATGAACGAATTAACGAACATAGGCAGACACAAATAATGGCGTCCGCTTGTCAGAAAAACCGGGAATTTCCCGGTTTCCTTTTCCGCAGAAAAGGAAATACCTTTATGTAAGAAAGTACACCGCCACCTAATATATCCAGTGCCTGTAGCCACTCATCAGGTGGTTGGGCGCGGGATTATATTTTTATTTATGGGTGAAAATTTAGCTTTTTGTGCAAGTCATTAAATAGATATCTAAGTTATATTTCTTAGTCTGCGGACAGTGAATAATTCATTATTCAGAGTGAATAATAATGACCTGCCTTTAATTTATCACGATTGGCAATACGTCGAAGTAGGTATATACGCCAGGATAAACCAATATATTTTTTATGGATATTCATTTTCCTTCATCAGACTGTAAATTCCGGGGATATCGAACTTGCACGACTCATCTCAACACTCAAACAGATTTATGAATTTCGTTCATAACCCCTGACAGATCCTGCCGTCTAATCGAGCTCTTCCCTTTACGTTATGCTTCTCATGAACGATAACGGAAGGATAACACCATGCAAAAAGTAAAACTGAACAACGGTATTGAAATGCCCCTGCTGGGCTTTGGTGTATTTCAGATGACCGATGCCGCCGAATGCGAAAGAGCGGTCATTGACGCTATTAACACCGGTTATCGACTGATTGATACCGCCGCCTCCTATCAAAATGAAACCCAGGTCGGGAACGCACTGAAACAAAGCGGTATCGCCCGTAACGAACTCTTTGTCACCACCAAACTCTGGTTGCAGGATACCAGTTATGAAGGAGCCAAAGCCCAGTTCGAACGCTCTCTGAATCGGTTGCAACTTGATTACGTTGACCTGTATTTGATTCACCAGCCATACGGTGATGTCCACGGTGCCTGGCGCGCCATGGAAGAACTGCAACAGGCAGGCAAGATCCGCGCTATTGGCGTCAGTAACTTCCATCCTGACCGACTGGCTGACCTTATCGCCTTTAATAAAGTCGTTCCGGCGGTAAACCAGATTGAAGTTAACCCCTTCAACCAGCAATTACAGGCCGTTCCGTGGATGCAAAGTCGTGGCATTCAGCCAGAAGCCTGGGCACCGTTTGCGGAAGGGAAAAATGGTCTGTTCCAGCATCCTGTTCTCACGGCAATCGGCGCGAAGTATGGCAAAAGCGTGGGCCAGGTTGTTCTGCGCTGGATCTACCAACGAGGCATTGTTTCACTGGCAAAATCAGTGCGAAAAGAACGCATGGAAGAGAACATCAACATTCTCGATTTTGAACTCAGCCCTGAAGATATGCTGCAAATTACCGCCCTGGATACCGCAACCAGCGCGTTCTTCTCTCACCGCGATCCCGCAATGGTGGAATGGCTGACTGGCCGCAAACTTGATGTTTAAGCCGCGATAAAAGAGGTATTCATTCAATGCAAAAACGTTATCTGGGTAAATCCGGACTCGAAGTCTCCGCCCTTGGGCTCGGTTGCATGGGCTTAAGCCACGGCTACGGCCCGGCGACCGATACCCGTCAGGCTATCGAACTTATTCGTGCTGCGGTTGAACGTGGCGTCACCTTCTTCGATACCGCCGAAGTGTATGGTCCGTATCTGAATGAAGAAGTGGTCGGCGAAGCCTTAAAACCGTTTCGTGACCGTGTGGTGATTGCCACTAAATTCGGTTTTACCTTCGGCGATGATAATAAGCAGCAGATTTTAAACAGCCGCCCGGAGCATATCCGTGAAGCCGTTGAAGGCTCATTACGCCGTCTTAAGACTGATGTCATTGACCTTCTGTATCAACACCGTGTTGATCCGGATGTTCCTATTGAAGATGTTGCAGGAACGGTGAAAGACCTAATTGCAGAAGGTAAGGTCAAACATTTCGGCCTGTCTGAAGCGGGAGCACAAACCATTCGTCGTGCACATGCGGTACAACCTGTCACCGCCCTGCAAAGCGAATATTCCATGTGGTGGCGTGAGCCTGAACAGGAAATTCTGCCGCTGCTGGAGGAACTGGGGATTGGTTTTGTACCCTTCAGCCCACTAGGTAAAGGTTTCCTGACGGGGTCGATTAAGCCAGGAACCACTTTCGGCAAGGATGATTACCGTAGCACCGTACCGCGTTTCGCGGCACAATCTATTGAAGCCAATGAAAAACTGGTCACCTTGTTAGGTGAACTGGCCGCGGAGAAAGGGGTAACATCTGCACAAATCGCACTGGCATGGCTGTTAGCACAAAAGCCATGGATTGTACCCATCCCTGGCACCACTAAACTGCACCGACTGGAAGAAAACCTGGGTGCTGTCGACATTGTTCTTTCGCGCAATGATACGCAGCAGATAACCGAGGCACTGGAAACAATTAAAATCGTCGGTGAACGTTACTCGCCTGAGCACCAGGCACGCGTAGGCCGTTAATGCCCAAACGGGTCCACAACAAAATGTGGACCCGTTACTCTGAATACGATCAACAGCGCAAAAGCTGGCGGATGCTGCTTGTGGCTGGGGTAGTAAAGGTAATATCCTGGAAAAGTTGGACACCACTCCTGCAACACCTGAATAAGCTTGCCTGACTTTATATACTTCTGAACCATATCTTCAGAGAAAGCGATCCCAAACCCTGATAACGCGGCATCAATTCTTACTGGCAATGGGCTACACGTCAGTTGCCCCTCAACCTTGACGCGAAGTAGTTTCCCTTCTCGCTCGAACTCCCAGTGGTAAAGCCCACCGGCGGTTGGCAAACGCATATTGATGCTGCGATGATTTTGTAGCTCGTGAGGCGTTTCAGGTAAGGCGTTAGCGGCAAAATACTCCGGTGCCCCCACCACGGCCATCCGCATCTCTGGTCCAATCCGCACTGCAATCATATCCTTATCCACACTTTTCAAAGCGCACTCATGAAGGGCGTTCATAGATACAATTATTTTAGCCACATTACTGACAATTATGATAATTGATAATCTGTATGTATCGAAAATAAAGATTAATTATCATGAGGTTTACTATGAAAATACTCGTTGCAGGAGCAACAGGATGCATCGGTATTCATGTAGTAAATACCGCTATTGCAATGGGTCATCAGCCCGTAGCTCTGGTCAGTACCCTGAGCAACGACGCCGCTAAAAATAAAACATTCGAACTGGTCGCAGAACGAGGAGAAGCGCAGCAGGATCTGCCCCCTCTGTTTGCAAACCTGCAGAGTGATAATCCTCAAAAAAACGATGGGGTTTTCGATATAGACAATATGCCTCTGCGTGAAGAACCTGAATGTATTATTAATGACCTGAATCTGCACACCAAGGTTAACTAATTTTAAAATATGACAATTTTATCATATAGCGGTCAGTATTATGACAGCTTTAATCTGTACAATTATCAGGAAAGAGACGTTCTCTCCTATATTAATTCATTTTCAAACATATAACTTAGATTAGGTATTAGTTATGAAAACACTACTTGTTACTACATTAGTCATGGGCTTTATTTCGGTGAATGTTGCATTTGCAGCGCAAGAAATTAATCATACAGATGGCAAAGAAAAGATTGGTGTAATCTCAGCCAGCAATGCCTTGACGCTTGATGAGTTATCGAATGCGCTTTCTCGTAAGGCTGATGAGCAAGGAGCAACGTCGTTCAAAATCCTGTCTACCACGGGGAATAACAAACTGCACGGAGTTGCTGAAATCTATAAGTAAATAGTAAATGATGTGCCATGGACTGTTTATCATGAGCATCGGTTCCATGGCTTGTCCTTACGACGAAAATGCAGTCTCAGCAGATTGTAAACACGGTACATTTCTAAGTGTGAATAGCACAATTATGCGGGGATCATACAAGGAGAGCAGCGTAATCCTCAGGGCCAATCTCAGCGTAGACTATGGATCACTTGTGTGCGATTAGTAATAATTGATGTAATACATCTTTCCAAATTTGTGATACAGTTCAAAAAATTGGTTGACCAAACTCGTTATCTATATAAGAGGCGCTTATGAGGTGCGCTCTTTTTTAAAGCGAGGAAATAGCAATGAAAGAGAATAAGATACAAGAAATCAGTAATAAGCTGATTAATATTGTTGTTTTGGTTGCAGTTGTAGAATATGCTTATTTATTCCTCCATTACTATTAATTACATCTAAAAACAATTCCCTTAGGTGATATTTAAAATATGTATCCTCCACCTACTTTGTAAGAGTTATGCCAGTGGGGAAGGATATTCGTACGGTTTCGAAGGGAAGTTTAAAGAAACCGTATTTGTGCCGCACTAAAAGAGATTGCGCATTGAGTCAGCATTTTAGTTACCCAATGCGCATGTTGGTTCACCAAATTGTTACTTTGGCTGCGTGATAAATAATCAGCCGGTAAAGCAAGGCTCACCCACATTCTCAATGCGTTCATACCGATCAGCGGGTAGTGACATAAATCAGCAGTTCGGCTACTGAATAGTTCCGTCACCAACGATAGCCAACAACATCTCTCACTTCCGGCACGTTCAGTTAGCTGCGGGAATCCCACATATCCAGACTGTCAGATTATGAAGCGAAAAGGACGGCTATATGTCATTTGCAAATCTAATCCCCGCTTTAAGGCTGTTCAGAGGCGCAAGAAAAAGTGTTAACTCTGAGTTTGAAGGTTCAACGACACCTGGCTGGCTGCATAATCATGCCTGATTAACGCTGGTGTATTCAGTGCGCCAGCATTAACTTTCCTGCAAACGTATCTTCTTACTCATTAATGGCTTGCTACCTGCTGATGCTGTGTATGAGCCGCATCAACCGCTTTTTGATACCATTTTTTAGCCAGTTGTGGATTTTTCTCTACGCCCAATCCCAAAGAATAAATATCACCTAAAGCCACAAAACTGGGAGCAGTGATATGATCCATTCTGCTGATATGTTTAAGATAAAGGTTTATCGCTTTTTGATAATCGCGTTTTACACCATAACCTTGTTCATAAAGTTTAGCCAGACGATACTGCGCCGTAATATCATTATTTTTATCGCCTTTCTTATAATATTTCGCCGCTTTATTATAATTCTGAGGAACGCCTAATCCTCTTTCATAAATAATCCCAAGATAACGTGCAGCTTTCATTTCTCCCGCCTGGTCAGCTTGCTCAAAAAGGCTTAAGGCTTTTGCATAATCAAACGGTACGCCATATCCATTAAGATATAAAATCCCTAAATCCAGTTTCGCGCGGGGGTTTCCGCTGGCTGCTGATTTCGTCAACCATTTAAAAGACTCAGTATAATTCACCGTTTGATTGTAGTTTCCATTCAGGTATGCTTCCCCCAATCTGGCTTGCGCTTCTGCATCTCCCTGAGCAGAGCGCGTGATTATTTCATCAAAATTCATTTTTGGTGGAGTATCTGCATATACAGATGCAGAAAAAAATAGAATTACAAATAATAACGCCTTCATTCTGTCTCTCGGTAAAAATGACTGCCAACACGATACCTGATGACAGTCTGGCCTACACTTTATTGTTTGCGTTGGTTAAATAACCATTCACGAACTGGTTCTATGCTGTAAGCAATACGCCATGTGTTACGATGCCCGCTGGCACCTTCTCGCGAAGAGTATTCATCAAATACACTGTCTTTTATAAAAACGGTATAACGGATATTACTTTGTTCTTCAAACAATGTGTCGGCAGCAAATCGATATTGTTCAGGGTCCCATTGACCATTCCATGCTGCACGAGAAACTTTTCCCCCAAACTGCTCAAGACGTTCAGTAATCGCGTTGAAGCTGGGAAAAGCCCCTGCATCATCTTCTGAGGCCATAAACCACAATTTGTTTTTAGCTATTGGAGCAACCTGTTCCGCATCCCATTTTCCTGCAACCAGGTAACTCGCTGTGAAAAAGTCAGGATATTTGATATTCATAGCGATGGCCAGCATACATCCCCCTGACTGACCAGTAACATAAATACGTTCAGGATCTATTTTATATTCTTTCATCAAAGACTGAACAAGATTTATTGTTGTATCAAGCAACGTAGATGTACGCCAGTCATCATCAGCAATGATTTCATTATACTGAGGAGCTAAAACATAGCAGGGACGTTTCAGTTGTTGTTCCGGTTCTGCCCAAATTACTGCGCCTAGCCCCTGAAACAGAGTCGTTGTTATTTGTGCACTGGTAGCCCCTGCATCATGCATAAAAAGAACCAATGGTAATACTTTATTTTGCTCTTCAGGAATAAAGAAATTATATTCTAGTATTTTTCCGCTTTCATTGTCTTTATATTTACCTTGTCTAAAACTATCGACCACCAGATTTGAAACGGCGTTAGTTTCCAGCGTGGTATTTTGTGTAATCACAGTTGCAGATGCATCTTTATATCTAATAGTTTGGTTTAGTTTTTCTCCTGCAACCCAGGAGGGTTTACCTTGCCCTTGTTTGGGAACTGCTTTTTGTATTGTTGGGTCCGTTATAGTTTCTTGCCATTCATTTTGTGGTTTGCTGTGGTCCAGTTCAAGAATCGCGTACTTACCTGATTTTGCCCCAACCAAAGCTGTTGACTGACTGATAAACACTTTATTGATATGATAATTTTTTACGCTAAACTCTGTTGACGAAAGTTCTTCCTTATTTATAGGCTTTTCAAATTCTACAGCTATCGCAATAAGTCGAACTCCGTCACCAAAAACTTGTGTAATAGCTGTAGCCTTTATTGCCTTGTTGTTTGTGTTTGCGAATACAATGCGAGGCATTGAAACAACTAAAGCACCCGCAATACTTTTAATTAAAAACTCTCTGCGCGTCGGCATAAATGCCCTCTTTACTTTTGATAAAAACTAAATAAATATCAGCATGATACCAGGACTATATTTTTTCAACTTTATCATTCGTGCTTGTATTTAACTTATCTTCAGTGCTAACTCTGTACCTCGTTTTATCGGCAATATTATAGAAATAAAACCATTCTGTGGATCACGAACATAAGATAAAAAATCCGGTTCTGCGTTATCATTTAATATATATCCTCCTACTCGTAACTGTGGCGCAACGATCTCAGTAACCTTACGAGCGAGGCTTGGGCCATCCGCAAGAGGGAAACCATCAATAAGAATAAAATCGACAGGACCCCCGAGATCTTTCAGCGTTTCTCTCGCATCACCGACACGAATATCAACAAAAGACGTAAGACCTGCCTCTGCCAGATTTCGAGACGCGACTTCAGCCTTTTCCCGTACCATTTCAGAACCAATCACCAGTCCGCCACCATTATCTTTCATCGCAGCGGCAAAATAGAGCGCTGACATACCTACAGAAGTTGCAAAGTCCACAACGCGAGTGGCTTTCATTGCCCGGCACAGTAAGTAGATAAGTTCCCCCTGTTCTGGGGCTATGGAAAAGCCATAACTGGAAAATTTTTCAGGATCAAGTGCCGGAGCTTCGCGAAACAGTTCCTGCGGGGGATGTTTGCGTTCATTATTCATGCGTTCCAGAACACGTATAACCTGGGGATCACGAATGGGGCAGATACTATTATTTAATCGACTCATAAATAAGGACCTGTATTTTATGAAGTGATGTTACCTGGTTGTTTTCATACACCATGTTATGATCATTGCTTATGTTGTTGGTATAGTGATACCATTTTTGGTACTGGTCAAGTACCAAAAATGAATGCAGGAGTAAATATTTTGATGAACAAGAGCGAAGTGAGGACGCCGGTGCGACGGGGAAGACCTAAAAGTGCGGGGCTTGATGAGCGTAAGAAAGCGATAGTTATTGGCGCGTATAGTGCCTTCATTGAGCTTGGTTTTGCCCAAACCTCAACCACAGAAATTGCTCGTCGGGCAAAAGTATCAAAAAGAACAATTTATGAGGTATTCAGTAATAAGAAGGAAATTTTTTCTGAAGTAATTAAAGAATATAAAGCCCTGTTCCTCGATCTCCCAAGACCGGAAAACGAGATGCTCCCCATTAATGAAACTCTGTTTCGTATATTCCGATTAGATATAAGTCAAGAAGAAGCTAAAGAGAGAGAAGCACTCTTAAAATTAATGACACGTGAATCAATTCTCTTTCCAGAGCTTTCAGACTATTTATATGCCACTAAAACGCTTCGCTCAAGAGAACTGTTAATCGAATGGCTGGATATTCAGCAAGCTCAAGGGCGTATTGCTGTTAAAAATACGGGTAATTGCGCTGGAATGCTAATGGATATTGTTTTTGGCGCATTGCTTCCTCGTCGATGGGTTTTGGATGTTAACGAAGATCAGACATTAACACCTGAAGGTCGTCAGCAACAACTTGAGGAAATAAAAGAGCGTATCGAAACTGTTATACAAGGGATTGAAGTGGTCAACAAAAACTAGCCACGATTATGCGGGATACTTACACAACATCATAATCCCCAAAATTGAGTCCATTCCGTTTAGGGAGATATACAAAAATGATAGCAAGCGCATGCCTGGTATGACTAAAATACGCCATGAATCTGAATCGTTTTTGCTATTTGCTCCTCCTTTTAACGGCTGCCAGCAGTGTGTTACTGGCGGAGCCTTTTGCTGCGTGGGTTACATGCGTAAACCTGCTCACCCTGGTAATTTATGGTACTGATAAGCTGGCTGCACGTAGAGGCTGGCGCAGAGTGCCAGAAGCAACTCTGCTGGTGTTTGGCTTTGTCGGAGGTTGGGTTGGTGCAATTATTGGTCAACAGGTCTTTCGACATAAAACACAGAAACAGCCATTCAGAACCTACTTCGCAATCAGCGTCGTATTGAACGTGATGATCCTGTCAGTTGTGATATATGAATTGTATCAACCATAAAACCCGGTATCCGCTCCGGGAGTTACAGGCAGTAGCTCCATGCTATTTCACCGGCGCTTTACTCATGCACTTATTTGGATCCTTACGTCCAGGAAACACTAGAGGATAATTTCCTGTCATTATCTGAAGCGTTTTGAGTATTGTAATTGCCTGAATTGAAAGCGGAACAATATGTGGTCGCCTCATTTTCATCCGTTGCGCAGGGATCTCCCATATCGCTTTATCGAGGTTGAATTCGCTCCAGAGCGCCGCTCTCCACTCTCCGGTTCGAACACCTGTAATAATCAACAATCTCGCCCCCAAAACAACCAGCGGACTACCTGTGTAACCAGATAACGCATTAAAGAAAATACGGTTGATAATGGAAGATAAGGAACGGGCAGTGAGCTGTAGTATGTGCGGGGTCAATTGACTTAGATAGACTTGGGAAGAGTTTGAAAGGATAATAAGAGTTAAACATGCAATATAACGCCATGTTTATTATGAATTTATTACATAATGGATAACCAACATACCCCCAATTGTACCCCCATGCGCTTTTACGTTCACAATAGTTGATTGCTTTTTATACTGTATTTGGGAGAGAGCTACGGGTGGTCGAACAGGGCTGGCAAAGTTAAGGTAAACCCGCCAGCCAGGGAAAAGCTGTTTAAATCGTGGTGTAGTGATAGCGACAAGCAACAATGTACAGATCGCCTTGCTCAACGTAATACACCAGGCGATGTTCTTTCGTGATTCGACGTGACCAAAGCGGCTTACGATGCTTTAGCGCCTCCGGCTTCCCTATCCCCTTGAAGGGGCTTTCCTTAGCCGATTTGATTAGCTCCATTACCTTGTTATACGTCTTTGGGTCATTCTCAGCCCAGTACTGAAGATCGCCTTTTGCCTGCGGGGATATCCTGACTTTCATTAAATGTCCAGTTCCTCATAATCGCCGCGTTCGAGCGATGCAAGGCTGGCTTCAATGTGTGCGGCGTTCGCCGGGTTACTGAACAGGTGTAACGTTTCCTGAATCGATGCGAACTCTTCCGCATCGATCATTACTACGCTTTTAGCACCCTTACGCGTAACCAGGATTGGGGCACGATCATCATTAGCCTGCTGCATCAGGTCAGCTAAATGCTGTCGAGCATCGGTATAGTTTACGTGTTGCATAGTGTTTTTCCGTCCGCCAAGTTATTACGTCGTAAGTATTGCATATGTACAGCTAGTTGTACATGTGGTTGTATGTTTCTGACTTGTTACGACGCAAACGCCAGCGGGACCAAAACCGCGCTCACCCGCACGCCCACGGTGTTTACGTAGTGAGAATTTTTTCAGTTTGGAAAATTGCAGGAAAGAACCGCCAGAACAGGCGTTAAACGGGGTTTTACATGAAATTTGAGACTGAAAAAAATGCAATCAATTGCAAAGGATTTCAGTAATTTCAGTCTTCGTAAAATTCAATCTTTAACAAAAATAACGTAACCACATGAAAATTAAAATAAAAAAAAATCAAATTACGTGACACTAAGATAAAAGCAAGGAAAGAATGGAATAACATAATACGATGATATTATTGATAATTTATATCAACTTCTTTTTTTGTTTAATGCAAATAGTGGTATAATAATGCGCCTTTTACGAGTGGTGATTATTATGCGCAGCCATAAAATTGTTTGTCCTGAGTGTGGAAGTAATTCAACAACAAAAAAGACAGTACGCAAGCATCCACACCTGTCTGATATGTATTGTGCCTGTAATAATGTTGAATGTGGGCATACCTTCGTTATGAATATGACGTTCTCCCATACGCTAAGCCCCAGCGCGCTGACTGGGGAGAAAGCAGTAAAAACAATGATTGACATGATGACGCCGGAACAAAAAACAATGATAAAAGAATTGCTTCAAAACTGATATCACTTATTACTCCCATTTATTTTACCCCTCTCCACCATTGAACCCAGCAAGGATTGCTAACGTGTATGGCTAAACGTCGGTTACATTCGTTCATTAATGAACCAACCCCTTTCATGGGGTTAGAATTATATTCACCTATTTTTATCAGATCACGAAACATACCTGACAGCCTGTAAAGATCACGCCGAATAGAAACATATTTATTGCATGAATATAATCGTAACATTACAAATTGAATTAATTGTGTATATTTAAGTTCCATAACATAAGGATTCCCCATTTGCCTGATAGTCTTTTCAAGCTGACGCTTTTCAGTTTCTGCGTTAATTCTTGTATGACCCACTAAACGCCACCAGATTTCACACGCTTCATAAAGGGTATAATATTCAAATGCTGGTTTGATTGTTCTTGTGGGTTCAGACTGCATTGCTCGCCACTTTGTATATCTTATGAAACTTTCAGCCTCACGCTTAAGCATAAAAACACGCCTAACGCGTTTCCCGTTCCGCCCATTGGGGCGGATATCTACCAGCCATTTTCCATCAGGACGTTTCTTGATGCTCATTTCTTCACCTTTGATGTTAGCCAGCCAGGGAAAAGCATTTTCCCCGAAATTAAACATTGTTATTGTCAAAAATGGTGGAAACAGTGGGAACAATGGTAACAGTGTTGATATTTATACCTTTTTCCTGTTCCCATCTCTCTTTTACAACTGGGAACAACGCTTTGCATATCAACATAACCATATGATTTAAAATACATTACCACCTGTTACCATATGGGAACAGTAATTGGGAACAAATAAAACTTTTATAAATCAAGTCTGTTCCCTATGTTCCCACTGTTCCCACTAAAAAATATGATACGTGCGATCACTTCTTCCTGGCTGGCTATGTTTCCAGGACCGGAAGCTGGCCAACACCGTTAGTTATAGCGGTGTCAGCAGGTCTTATCCGATCACTTCGCCGCTGAACACATACACTTTCTTTAAGCCAATTTCCGGTAGTCTTACTGTACGTTGTAGGCGCTGGCGATCTTCATCCTTTACAAGCCATCCAGCCTCGTCGCATAGTCTCGCCGTTTTAACGCTGTCCGACGTCCCGCAAATCTCCTTCCATCCGCTGGGCAGGATATAAAATGTGGTTTCCGGCTCTTTAGTGGCGTCCCCGTCTTTAACAGTATCGCCGCTGTTCTCCTTCTTGCTCATGCCGATACCGTTCCCGCCTTTCTCCACCCGGCGAAAACCAACCATATTTGACGGGCGGTTTTTCTCGTCATACCAGTCAGCAAAGCGTGTGTACTGATTCGCCGTAATAAAGCGCCGCACCTTCTCCAGCGCGTCGGCTTCTTCCTGGTTGGCCGCATGTCCGCGATCGTTAAGCCATGCCGCCAGACAGCTTCTTGCAGCGTTATACGCTTCACCGGGTAGCCAGCCGGTGATCCCCGCTTCGCTTGCCAGTTCCCCCGCAACGGCTAACAGCGCAAAGCGATCCACAATGCGCCCGACCTGCTTGCCGGAATCTTCGGGTAATAATGTCCGTTCATACTCTTTTTTCATTGCCCGCGCCCGGTTCGCAGTTTCCGTCAGGTTTGCCGCCAGCCAGCGCAACCATTCGCGGAACGGCGCACCGTGATACTGTTTACAGGACTGTTCAAGGTATTCCGCAAACGCTTTACCGCCTTCCATGCCGTGGAGATTTTCGAAAGCGCCATGTTTTCCGGTATCGCTGAGTATTTGCACCATACGCACACCGACACCCGCGCCGGTTCGCTTTTCTCCGGCTTCGGCGGCATGTTCCGCAATAGAGATTTCCCCGGTGGACAGGTAAAGCAATGTCCAGGTCACCGGATCGCGGACGCTGCCATCAACGCGCCCCCTTGCTTTGCCCTGCCCGTTCCCCAGCATATAGGCGATCCGGCTGGCCTCTCTGCCGTCAACTTCGCTGATTTCATCCAGCATCAGGGCGGCATCATTACGGCGTAGCGCAATACCTTCCAGCGCGTTTCCGGTTGCCCGCCACGTTTTCCAGAAATCAGGCCCGCCGCAGACTGACGCCGCCACCTTCATTGTGGTTGTCTTGCCGTCCGTGGATTCGCCCTTAAGGTGATAACCGCCGCCGCCCACGCCGATAAGATTCAGCAACGGCGCGGCCAGCGCCAGACTGACGCAGAACACCAGGCGGGAATTACCGGCGCAATAGCGCCCGACGTGTTGCGCCCATTCCGCCGCCGTTCCGCTCACCCGGAAGTCATTTTTAGACGACATAGCAGACTGAAGGATCACCGATCCGGCATCGCTGCCGATCACCTCATCCTGGAGAACATATGCACCGCTAAACCAGCCTGTTTTTTCAACGCAGGTGACGCGGCGAACCGGGCGACAGTTAGAAATGTATTCCATCAGATAGCTACGCGCCGCGCCGTTCACGCTGATAAAGTGCATTCCGTTATCAAGCAGAACCTCCCGCAGCTCCTGACCGCTTCCGGCAAGCACTGTCATTGGCATCGCCCATTCATGCCGTAATCCGCTGGAGTCTTCCCACTCAAGCAGACGCCCGAATTTACCGCCTTCGCCGTCGCTGGTGATGGCCGTCACTTTGAGCGGGCTACATATCTTCACCTGGCGAGTCTGGCCGCTTTCGCTACCGTCACTGAGCGGGCGATCAAACCAAAGATAATCCTTCGTCAGGCGGAAACCATGCGGTAAACGCGTTTCGGTGTCTGCCGGGTTAAGCAGTTCTTCCGCGAATGCGTCACGGGCGCGCTGGAGGCCAAATTCACGGCGGTAATCATCCCAGTCAACTTTGATCCGTCCGGGAGGAATGGTCATCCATCCCTTAACGGCCAGTGCAGCTTTGATCGCAGACTCTTTCCCCTGATTGGGTTTACCGTCAGAAAAGTCATTATCACCGGCAATAACGATCTGCACGTCCGGCCATTTCTGGCGGATTTGCTCCGCAACGTCTTTCAGGTTGCCTTTATCCAGCGCCGCAATACTCCAGCCCTCTGAAAGCAGGGATGCGCTTAACGCAGTGGCAAAGCCTTCCGAGATAATGATCCGCGCGGGCGTTTTCACCGGGAACGGCCCGACAGAGATAAAACGCCCTTTTTTCCTGGTGCCAGCACATAAGCCTTTTACCTTGTCCGGGCCGATAAGCTGTGCACCGGTCATCCGTCCTTCGGTGTCCGTGATCGGTAATAAAAGCGAACCAGCCGGAAAAACACCGCCAGCGGTTTTCATCTCCTGAACGGTCAGCGGCAGTTCAAAACCTGTCAGCCCCCGCGCCGTAAGGTAAGGGCTTTCCCCCGGCTGAGTACGGGCAAAGAGGCGTTGCCAGTAGTCATGTGGGCGACCTTCGTCACTGGCTTCTTTTCTGGCAGGCTGCATGACCGCAGGCGGAGGAAGGGCCGGAAGTAATTCAGCAACTCGATCAGCGGCTGGCCCGGTGTCCAGCGAAAGCGCCAGTTTGACCAGATCCAGCCCGTCACCGTGGCCGCACTGGTTGCAGAACCAGGTTCCACGCCCTTTTTTATTATCAAAGCGAAAACGATCTTTACCGCCGCAGATCGGGCAGGGGCCATGAAGACCACCCGCAGGAACAGTAATCCCCAGGTGTTCAAGAATATTTTCCCACTGGCCCGCTGCGCGTCCTGCTGTCTGTGAAACTTTTTTACCTTGCATCGGTATGACCTTTATTAATGGGTAAGACAATGCGCCGCAGCGGGCGGCGCGGAATACAAAAAATTAAAGACTGACCTGACCGATCCGGGCTTCGCCTGTGAACTTATCGCAAAGGCCAAGTACTTTGGCTTCTTCCAGAACGGCGGATATGTCTTCGCTGATATAGCTGAAAATATCTGGAATCCATAAAAGTGGCAGGCCGTTTATCTCACACTGACGGATCTGTAAATGCATCTGGAATGAAACATTCCTTGCGCGGTTGAGTTTATGGAAGCACTCAAGGCTAAGATATTTTTCAGCACTATTAACAGCAATGGTATTCAAATCAGACATATATTTTCCTTACAGGGGCGTAATTACTCCCCGTTAAAATACGGTTATAATTAAATGTTTTTCAGTTCTTATAAATCGATTATTGTTTTAGTCGTCCCACATTTCATAGGGATCATAATCAACCATCTGCATTCGCATTTCATTAAAAATAATACTAATAATATCCCTGATATATTCAGCCAGTTCTTTTTCAATCCCCTTACTGATATCCTGACTTATCAGCCCGGCAGTCAGGGAAAGCGCATGATAAATATTATCGACATTAAGAAATATAACCTCATCAGCGATTTTTATTTTACTCGACTGAATTGGGGGAATATCCCGCGACCGTTTTTCAAATAAAACAACCAGATTTAATTGCAATAATCGACAATAAAGCCGCTGCTGCTTGATATCATTCATTGCAGGTAATGCATCCGCAAAAAATGAAGCACCGTAAACCAGATCGTAAAAATGGCGGTCAACGTGAAACGGTGTGAGCATAATTTCAGACATGATCTACTCCCGCCTTAATACAAGGCTGTTTCAGATATCTGACAAGTAAATTAATCATGTCATGCAAAAGCCAGCGTAATTGTGTTTCAACGTCCATACGAAGGGAGCGACTAAGCAGCGCATCATTTAAGGCGGTGCAATAGCCCGTCATGATCGTCGCGTCGATCCACTCATCAGGTACGCAGGGAGCAGGAATAGCAGTCGCGGTTAATTGCGCCTGGATATGCGATGGATAGTCTGTATCACAAAGAGATGAAAGAGAACGCAGGGCAAAAGCCAGACGTCCGCAAAGTGCGACGCGTTCAGTCTCGTCAACACAACTTTCATCCGTTAACCGCGCGACAAAATGCCCGCACATCTCGCCAGCCTGAAAGAGATCCATAGACACTGGCAACGGTGAATTAAGCAGATTATGCATACCGCGCCTCCGTTATCTGGTCTTTCAGGTCAGCAATTAAGCGGTTAAGCTCTTCCCGGCCATCGTCGTTCAGCGCGTCCAGTCCGTAGTCATAAGCGGCTAGAATAGCGACTTCCATTTCACGGGAATCAATTTCAACCACTACTTTTGAACCCGGTTTAATAAAGGCTGGCGGATCGTAACAGTCATCGTGGAACGGGTTAAGCGCCGCCGCTTTACGGTTGTCCAGTGGGTTAAACATGGCGCGCCTCCTGAACCGGCAGACAGCCAGCAAAGCAGAGGATAAAGCGACCGGCCAGCATGGAACGGGCTTCCTGTTCGCTGTACGCGGTGATTTGTTCGCGGTGTGGTTTGTCCTGCATGTCAGCCCTTGATACCGCAAGAAAGAGAAATACGCGATTTTTAGGGTGAGTTTGGTTACACTTCGGCTTAGCCATAGCGTTAGTCCTGTTAACGTGTTGGTCAGAAGCCCGGTTAGTGTCCCCACACTGCCGGGCTTTACTTTACAGGTGTATGTCACCTTGCAAATCAATCCTACACGTATGGTGAAATACACTTCAAGTCTTTTTTTCTGTTTTTTAGTTGCGTATACTGAAATACACCTATTCGAGTGGAGAACAGTAATGGCAACAGGTGCGAAGAATGCAAAATCGCAAATGACCACCGTCAGAATCCCCCATGAGGTTATGGAGGATATAGAACAGTTAAAGGAAACTGGAGAAAGTACAGCCGGTTTCTTAGTAACTGCGGCAAAGGGTGAGATAAAGCGCCGCCAACGCCGTAAGAAACTGGACACGATAAAGGAATAACCCCTTTTACGTCGTGTGGTTATGCTGGTAAGCATCGGTTGTATCCCGGTATAATTCATCGCGTAGAATCATCTTCCTGATAAACCCTCTCATCGTTTCTTGTTCGTTCCGGTGAGGGGGTTTTCTTTTATCTGGTCAACACTGTCAAAGCTGGCTGTACTGCAGCAGGTTTTAAACCAGCGTCACGGCGTTCTCATCGCTGGCCGCGTAAAGATAGCCATCCCCCAGCGCGTAACCTTCTTCACGTAAATAGCCATGCTCATAAACACCTCGTTGCGGGATATCCTCCGCGCGGTAGTGTTGGCTGTGTTTCAGCGTCAGGATCTGCAAATTTTTCAGCGTCGTAACAGCCAGGCGCTTACCCGGCATAAACGGCGGGATAAAGGCAAAACGACCGGCGACACTGCTTGTCAACATATCCCCCGCCGTCAGCGTCAGTGGTTGATCGGCCATGTTGAACAGTTTCAGGCGTTCGCGGGCGGCAAGCTGCGCGCCAACCATCACCACAAGGCCCGGATCTTCGCGCTGACCTTCGGGGATTTTTGACGTGATGAGGCAATCAGCCAGATCGTGAACATCGGCAAAATCACCCCCTTTCCCCAGTGCGAAAGCATCAGAAATAATTTGTGAACCGTTATTGAATGTTTTTGCCAGCGAGTGCCAGCCAATATTGATATCTTCGCCGTTTTTATATTGTTCCGGGTTGGTATTTTCGGCAATCATCTTGCCGTTAAATCCAATACGGAGCATATCCCGCACCACGGCCTTCTTGAAAAAAATGATCATTTCATTACTGAAATTTTTCGCGTTTGCCATTACCGCCATTTCTTCATAAGTCAATGAGGCGCAGGAATCCGTTTCTGATAATAAAAAAGGTGTTCCGTTGGTTTTTAGTTTCTTATGAAAGCGACCTTCCTTTGCACGGCCTGTATAAAGGGAACCATCACCGATGGTGATCGTCGTGCCATCCGCACCGGTAATGTCCAGTAATGAAATATTATCAATCAGCCAGGACGAGCCTTTAACATCAAGCGTGGAACATCCCCATGCATCCGGAGATGCTTTTTCCGGCTGTGATATGGTGAAATACCCCGTATCTTCGTTTTTATATTTAATATTAAAAGACTTAATCAGGTTTTCGTGATACTGCGTTAAATAATCTGGTGTTACATAAGACATAATTCTTCCTTAGTTGATATTTCTTTCTAATGTGAGTCGTTGCGCGCGCTGCTGGTGACGGATCGGCAACATATAATTTAAATATTCATCTGCACTCATCACCGTATGAATAAAGGCCATTTCAGAGCTGTAATAATCGCGTGATATTTCGGCGCGTTCCCGCTTATCTTCATTAAGAGGGTTAACAAAACGGGGATTAATGCTTCCTTCCGGGCGATATGTGCAGTTGTTCACCACCTTGTTAAGGGCAATCTCCAGTTTATCCATTTTCTGCCAGGCAAGGTCAGCACACTCAATTTCAGAAATCGCCTTTTTGAATGCCTTAGCATCGAGGGATGACTTAGGCAGGGAACGGCGCAGATCGAGCAGTTCCACATCTTCCACGGCCAACAACACATCAATAACCGGCGCGAGCAATGCCAGAATGTTTTGTCTGATGGATAACTCTTCCTGCTGTGCCTTGACTTGATTTTTAATTGCTGCGTGATGCAGTCTGAATCTTTCATCTTCTAGTGATTTACGGGCCTGCTGTGCTTCTTTAATCGTCTGCGGCGCAGGAATTACAGCCGGGCTTGGCAGACGCTGCAATTCTGCTTCAAGTGCCGCCAGCTTTTCCCGTTCAGACTGGCAAAGTTCATGCCCTTTATTAACCAGTGTAAACAGTTCCTCTTTAGTCGCCGGAATGCCTACGCTTTCCCCGGAAATAGATTTATATTCGTGGGTAAGGTGCATCATTTTATTCAGGCGATAAAGTTCAATAACGCGCATTTCATACAAACCACGGTGACAACCGTCATAAGGCTGAATAAATGCCGTGTTATTAATGACAGCAAGATCCGCATCACGATATACGCGATGGCTGATAATATCAGTAATGTTCATTTAATTTTCCGTAAATTTTCGCCAGCAACAAATATATTAAACACTGCATAAACCGGCATTGCCTGGTATTTTGTAACCACTTAACCTAATACTGAATAAATACTGCCAACTCCCCATGCTACGAGTATTTACAACAAAAAGAATACACAAAATCCTTAGCATTCAAATAAATCATATTCATCTCTGAATAAAATCAGATTTACACTTTGCGCTCTTTGATTTTGTTGTCGATCCAGTCGCTGATCTCACCCTCAACCCATGCGACAGAACGCGGGCCGGTTTTAATCGGCTTTGGAAAGACATTTGCATTGATATCTTTATAAATACTGGCGCGACACCGCCCCGTAAGCATCATAACTTCAGGCAGGCGGATCAATCTTTTTCCTTGGTTTAAAAGCTGCATTGCATCATTTCTCATATTCACACCCGCTATTAACATTCAAACGTTATGTAATATCTTTCTATATACAGACATTGACTTTATAGGATGCCTGTAGATTGGATGAAGTCATTGTTATTCACGCCATAAGTGCATGTCAAAAAGATGTATGTGGGATGTGGGGCTTGACTTTTAGTTAAGTCAATTTAAGCCTCAGGAAGACTCTAGAAGCCTCTGAAAGGATTTATGGTTTGAGTGAAATCAATTAGCCAGATATAAAGACACTAAAAATCAAACAAACAACAACAAAAATGAAATAAAAATAAAACACAATAAAAACAGATTTTAGCAAAAAGTGCCAACTATATAATGTTAATTCCTATAAATAAGATTTTTATAAATTAACACCATAAAAACAACAATCAAGAGCACAATTAATAATCAAAAAAAGAAATATTTCATATTAATCAATAGATTAGTAATCTTGGTGTTTTTTATAAAATTTCCAAAATCATAATTCATTGAAAATGATAATAAAAAGTTTAAGCGTGGATGCTGAGTGTCCACGCCTAACATCTAATTTAGCGGTATTCCCGTCTTAGACCTTCTCTAATCTTTTACCCTGCCACTCGCCAGCGATTCCATATAGTCGGCATACCATTGAAGCATTTCCCGGCGTCCATCCAGATAGCGGGCATGATTATATGTGCCACGGATGGTATTTTTATCAACATGTGCAAGCTGGGTTTCGATCCATTCGGTGTTATACCCTTTCTCATACAAAATTGTGCTCATGGTATGTCGGAAACCATGCCCGCAAGCTTTGCCCTTATACCCGAGTCGCTTTATTAGCTGATTAATTGCTCCTTCACTCATTGGCTTTCGCGGGTCGTTCCGGCCCGGAAAAATGAAAGGATTGCGGCCCGACAACTCTTTTAATTGCCCGAGAATAACCATAGCCTGGCGAGAAAGCGGGACAACGTGCGGACGTCTTTTCTTCATTCGCTCTTTGGGGATCTCCCACAAGGCATTATCAAAATCAATCTCTGACCACGGGGCCGCGCGTAATTCAACCGGACGTAACCCCACAAGAATAAGCAGACGCAGCCCCAAAATAACCTGAACGTTACTTTTTGCCGTCGCCAGCGTCTGGAAAAATTCGGGTAACTCTTCGGCTTCCAGATGGGGGAAGTGCTCCCCTTCGTGTCCTTCCATAGCCACAGATAGATCAGGGGCGGGGTTATATTCTGCGCGGGCGGTAACGATCGCATACTTCCAGACCTCCCCGCACCACTGGCGAACCTTACGGGCCTTTTCAGTCGCTCCCCTATTCTCGATGCGTTTAAGCGTATTCAGCAAATCAAGGGGCTTTATTTCCGTGATGGGGCGTTTTCCAATCCAAGGGAATATGTCTTTACTGAATGCTTCCAGAATGTCCGAGGCGTACCCCTCAGACCATTTCTTCTGCCGTTCTGTATGCCACTCTCTGGCGATTTCTTCGAAGGTGTTTTTGATTTGCGCTTCGCGGTTCAATTTTTCTTCCCGCTTCGCTTCGTTCGGGTCGATCCCCCCAGCCATACCCCTTTTGGCCTCATCTCGTTTCGCCCTGGCATCAGCCAGGGTTACATCGGGATATACCCCCAGCGCCAACAGCTTTTCTTTTCCGGCTACCCGGTACTTTAAACGCCAGTACCGGGAACCATTGGGATTAACAAGCAGATAAAGCCCACCACCATCGGCCAGTTTATAGGGTTTTTCTTTCGGTTTGGCCGTATCGACCTGACGGGCATTTAGTTTCATTTGGGGGTATCTCCAGTAGCCCACACAGCATATACCCCCGAATATCCCCCCAAAAGACGTGGATTTTAGGAGATATTGATAGACGTTAAAACACTATCTGGGGCGCTCAAAGCTAGAGTATATGCGGGTTTGTTGGATTTTAATAGACGGGAAAAGACGTTGAAATGGTGCCGATAATAGGAGTCGAACCTACGACCTTCGCATTACGAATTATAAGAATCCGATTCTAATTCAAAGCATTACCCCATCAACACTGCGCTCACACGTCCCGCCACATCAAAACATGTAAAGCCTTGCAAGCCATTGCGAGGCCTTATGTGTCTCAGTTTTGTCCCACCTTGTATTACGACTTGCATAGCCAATGAAGATAAATGTGACGACAAACGGCGCAGCAGTCTTCTTTTCTTTCATACTTTCCCACACCCGGCTTGCATACCTTTCTGCCATAACTGTAGTGAATGTCTGTTATGAGAGAGAGACGGAAGTCCCCCACTTTATAAGTCAGTTAATGGAGAAATTACTAGCAGACGGTGTACTTGGAACAAGTTAATGGATTATAATGATAAATTAAGCATCGTTATGATTTGAAATACTTAATTATGCTAATATTGATGGAAGCAATGAATTTTAAGACATGCATAGAGTTATAAAATGATAAATTTAAATCCACTTTCTTTTTCTGAATATGACTTGAACGAAATATTGAATGCCAGTCAAGATAATAAGTTAGTTCTTTTTATTGGTGCTGGTTTTTCTAAATTCAGCGAAACGGAATTAATAAAAATACCAACCTGGAGGGAGTTAATAAATGAGCTAAAAGACGACTTAGGATTGTCTGAAGAAAATGATTATTTAAAAATAGCCCAACTTTACTTTCTTCAATACGGACAAAACTCTTATGTTAAAAAAGTCAAATCAATAATTAGAGATTTGAAACCAAGTCTTTTTCATAAGATGCTATTTGAATTAAACCCCCACTATATAATTACAACCAACTGGGATAGTTTGCTTGAAAAAACTGCACAAGACATAGGATTGGCTTATGATTTAGTTAGTTCTGACGTGGACCTGGCACAAAGTCATTTGGACAAGAAAATTATAAAGATGCATGGGGATTTTCGACAGAATAATTTTGTTTTTAAAGAGGATGATTACTTACAGTACAGCCAAAATTTTCCACTTATCGAAAATTTTATAAAAGGAATATTCTCAACAAACACTGTTGTGTTTTTAGGATACTCTTATAGTGATTATGATTTAAAACAGATTGTTTCATGGGTTACAACTATATCAAAAGCAACACCAAGAAAATATTTGCTCCAGAAAAATCATGATGCAGCCCAGGCTCTTTACTTAAGAAATCATGGGATATCCTTGTTGACACCGATGAATACTGACATTAGCTATCATGATCTTTATTCAAAATTTTTCAGTGATTTCAAGCTTGTTAAAAACCAAGATGAGTTTATAAAGAGGACCCTGATCTATACTGAGTCAAAGGTAAAAAAAATAGAAGATGACCTGAGAATGTCTGATTTTGATAAAAATAAATTGAAGAATGATATTCAATGTATTGTAACAAAAAAAATAAATAAATATGTTGATAGCAAACTAAAAGCATTAACACAATACAAAGTATTGCTCCCTGAGCAGATCAGTAAAAAATTAACTAATAGTACCATTGATTATGATAAGTCTGGGGTTAAACTAACCTCCCACAATAATATTTTGACGACTGATTATGACGAGTATAGCAGGAAAATAAATAGCATATACCTTAATGACATTTTGAGTAAAAATACTCACTTAAAAAAGACATTCTCATCTATTTTGGAAAAGGCATTTATAAATACAGTTAGTTATGACTCGAAACTGTATGAGGTGATTAGTTCTTCAGAATTAGAGTCTGAGCTATACAATAAGATTTCTTTCGCTTATTCAAAGGATAATGCTGAAATACTTCTTATTAACAAGGAATATGGCAAACTTCTCGATATTCTTATTTCGAAAGTAAAGCTTCATCTTAATGAGAGAAACTATATTCTCGCCACCATTCACATGTCTAATTTTGATTATGCTTACAGGATGTTGAAGTCGGATTTACACTGTAACGGTAAGGACATTGATGAAGATTGTAAATCAATAATGGAAAGCCATACTCCATTTGAGTTTAAAAGTAAAATAATTGATTTTCCACGGGGGGTGCAAAGTGAGCTACAAGAATTAGTAAAGATGCTTGAATTTAATGAAATATACAAAGCTTACTATCGATTTGACGTTGAATCGAAGAAGAATTTAGGGTACTCACAAATAAGAAAGAGTGGTGGAATAGCATTTTCCAATGATGAATTTAAAACAAGAGCGAAACTGTACCCTTATGTGTATTTCATTTTAGGCAACGAAATTTTAATTGAAGAATATAAAGAGGTTAAACAATTTTTCGAATTTAATATTCTTAGTAGCCTCGAACACTATCTATGCGAAGAGATATTCTATGTTAATAGAATCGATCTATTTATGTTAATAAAATACTGCGAGACAGAAAAACTCAAAAAATTTTTAAGTAAGGTAATAAAAGACAAAATAATAATCAGCACCAGCAAACTTGACAAAAGAGAAGTTCACCATATTAAGAAATATTTACTCAACTCTCTCGAAAACATATGCAACCTGATTAGGTTGAAAAATAAAAATTTTATTCATACCACTTCAATAGATCGATGGACCAATAATTTATTGATTATATTAGGATGTGTTCCGTGGAGTTCAAACCAGTTAAAGAAAATAATAAATGGTTTGCTTCCTTTGTTAGAAGGCAGAACTAATAACATAAATATTTATGAAAACATACATAATCTTCTAGCTGTGAATGAGTTTTTGTATCAAAAATCCCATGATGATATGTTAAAAATCCTGGATGTAATACTTATAAAAATCAATACAGGAGAGTTAAATGGTTATGACCAGCATGTAATTAACTCCAATATCTTACGAAACATTTACATATTATCAGAGAATCATAATTACGAATACAAAAACACTGAACTATTAACATTAGCGTTAACAAAAATACAATTATTTGATGATAAGTGGAAAAGATCCATCACTAAGAGTTTATTATTGAACATCAAAAGGATTGGCTCTCCTGAGGTCGTTGACATTATAGACAAGTTTATTAACAGTAATATTTTAAACCTACCACTGGCAACAGTAAGCGATATTATGGAATGTTTGCATTTAGTCGCAAGCGGATGTGCCATGCCTGATCAATTTCTTGAGGTTATTAACAAATTTGTTTCTGAAAACATCCCGAATAAATTAGGCGAGTTAGATTTCATTACAGCTGGTGTAGAAAGTGATTTTCCTAACTTAATTAAAATCCTTATAAAGGATAGAGGCTTTGTTGAATTTCAAGACACATTGGACATATTCAATGAACGAATGCAATCTCTAAAAAAATAAAGCCACTGAGATAGGGCTGCTCTCTGTCAATTACCGCTCTTGGCACATAGCAGCCCTAGAAATGGTGACGTATAGTCATAGATGGTCGGTGACAGGAGATGCAAATCATCTCATACAAAAATACGTAAAATCAATAACGGCTAGAAATTATTCAACACTCGCACTATCGACATTTCACCAGCTAACCGTAGCACGTTCTTGCATACGACGTGCTACGGTTTCATTTATCTCCAACCGGAAACTTCTTATACAGTGTCGATATACCAACATCATAGATGATCGCCACCTTTTGGCGAGGAACGCCTGATGCAATTAATCGCCCGGCCTGCGCCCATTGTTCTGGTGTAAGTTTGGGACGACGTCCACCAATTCGTCCCTGCGCGCGAGCAGCTTCCAGTCCAGCTTTTGTTCGTTCAACAATCAGTTCTCGTTCCATTTCAGCCAAGGCACCCATCACATGAAAGAAAAAACGCCCCATCGGTGTGCTGGTATCAATAGCATCCGTCAGGCTGCGAAAATTAACGCCACGTTCGCGCAACTCCTCAACTAGAATGACCAGATGCCGCATACTACGCCCCAGCCGATCCAGCTTCCAGACAACCAGTGTGTCACCTGCCGATAATGTCCTGAGCAGTTTTTTCAGTCCGGGCCTTTCGGACTTCGTACCGCTTATCTTGTCTTCAAAAATCAGTTCACATCCTACACAGTTCAACGCATTACGTTGTAGATCGGTGTTCTGGTCATTTGTTGATACGCGTACATAGCCAATAAGCATGGTAGATCCCCCTGACAAAAGCAGGAATGATGCCATTTGCTCGTTATTTCTGCATTTTCATAAACGTTGGTTTGGGAGAAG
>NZ_RHJQ01000036.1:0-3052 GCF_004211995.1 Escherichia sp. E14S1 | reverse complement strand
GAAGTTTTGCTCTTTAAAAATCTGGATCAAGCTGAAAATTGAAACACTGAACAACGAAAGTTGTTCGTGAGTCTCTCAAATTTTCGCAACACGATGATGAATCGCAAGAAACATCTTCGGGTTGTGAGGTTAAGCGACTAAGCGTACACGGTGGATGCCCTGGCAGTCAGAGGCGATGAAGGACGTGCTAATCTGCGATAAGCGTCGGTAAGGTGATATGAACCGTTATAACCGGCGATTTCCGAATGGGGAAACCCAGTGTGATTCGTCACACTATCATTAACTGAATCCATAGGTTAATGAGGCGAACCGGGGGAACTGAAACATCTAAGTACCCCGAGGAAAAGAAATCAACCGAGATTCCCCCAGTAGCGGCGAGCGAACGGGGAGCAGCCCAGAGCCTGAATCAGTGTGTGTGTTAGTGGAAGCGTCTGGAAAGGCGTGCGATACAGGGTGACAGCCCCGTACACAAAAATGCACATGCTGTGAGCTCGATGAGTAGGGCGGGACACGTGGTATCCTGTCTGAATATGGGGGGACCATCCTCCAAGGCTAAATACTCCTGACTGACCGATAGTGAACCAGTACCGTGAGGGAAAGGCGAAAAGAACCCCGGCGAGGGGAGTGAAAAAGAACCTGAAACCGTGTACGTACAAGCAGTGGGAGCCTCTTTATGGGGTGACTGCGTACCTTTTGTATAATGGGTCAGCGACTTATATTCTGTAGCAAGGTTAACCGAATAGGGGAGCCGAAGGGAAACCGAGTCTTAACTGGGCGTTAAGTTGCAGGGTATAGACCCGAAACCCGGTGATCTAGCCATGGGCAGGTTGAAGGTTGGGTAACACTAACTGGAGGACCGAACCGACTAATGTTGAAAAATTAGCGGATGACTTGTGGCTGGGGGTGAAAGGCCAATCAAACCGGGAGATAGCTGGTTCTCCCCGAAAGCTATTTAGGTAGCGCCTCGTGAATTCATCTCCGGGGGTAGAGCACTGTTTCGGCAAGGGGGTCATCCCGACTTACCAACCCGATGCAAACTGCGAATACCGGAGAATGTTATCACGGGAGACACACGGCGGGTGCTAACGTCCGTCGTGAAGAGGGAAACAACCCAGACCGCCAGCTAAGGTCCCAAAGTCATGGTTAAGTGGGAAACGATGTGGGAAGGCCCAGACAGCCAGGATGTTGGCTTAGAAGCAGCCATCATTTAAAGAAAGCGTAATAGCTCACTGGTCGAGTCGGCCTGCGCGGAAGATGTAACGGGGCTAAACCATGCACCGAAGCTGCGGCAGCGACACTATGTGTTGTTGGGTAGGGGAGCGTTCTGTAAGCCTGTGAAGGTGTGCTGTGAGGCATGCTGGAGGTATCAGAAGTGCGAATGCTGACATAAGTAACGATAAAGCGGGTGAAAAGCCCGCTCGCCGGAAGACCAAGGGTTCCTGTCCAACGTTAATCGGGGCAGGGTGAGTCGACCCCTAAGGCGAGGCCGAAAGGCGTAGTCGATGGGAAACAGGTTAATATTCCTGTACTTGGTGTTACTGCGAAGGGGGGACGGAGAAGGCTATGTTGGCCGGGCGACGGTTGTCCCGGTTTAAGCGTGTAGGCTGGTTTTCCAGGCAAATCCGGAAAACTAAGGCTGAGGCGTGATGACGAGGCACTACGGTGCTGAAGCGACAAATGCCCTGCTTCCAGGAAAAGCCTCTAAGCATCAGGTAACATCAAATCGTACCCCAAACCGACACAGGTGGTCAGGTAGAGAATACCAAGGCGCTTGAGAGAACTCGGGTGAAGGAACTAGGCAAAATGGTGCCGTAACTTCGGGAGAAGGCACGCTGATATGTAGGTGAAGCGACTTGCTCGTGGAGCTGAAATCAGTCGAAGATACCAGCTGGCTGCAACTGTTTATTAAAAACACAGCACTGTGCAAACACGAAAGTGGACGTATACGGTGTGACGCCTGCCCGGTGCCGGAAGGTTAATTGATGGGGTCAGCGCAAGCGAAGCTCTTGATCGAAGCCCCGGTAAACGGCGGCCGTAACTATAACGGTCCTAAGGTAGCGAAATTCCTTGTCGGGTAAGTTCCGACCTGCACGAATGGCGTAATGATGGCCAGGCTGTCTCCACCCGAGACTCAGTGAAATTGAACTCGCTGTGAAGATGCAGTGTACCCGCGGCAAGACGGAAAGACCCCGTGAACCTTTACTATAGCTTGACACTGAACATTGAGCCTTGATGTGTAGGATAGGTGGGAGGCTTTGAAGTGTGGACGCCAGTCTGCATGGAGCCGACCTTGAAATACCACCCTTTAATGTTTGATGTTCTAACGTAGACCCCTAATCGGGGTTGCGGACAGTGTCTGGTGGGTAGTTTGACTGGGGCGGTCTCCTCCTAAAGAGTAACGGAGGAGCACGAAGGTTGGCTAATCCTGGTCGGACATCAGGAGGTTAGTGCAATGGCATAAGCCAGCTTGACTGCGAGCGTGACGGCGCGAGCAGGTGCGAAAGCAGGTCATAGTGATCCGGTGGTTCTGAATGGAAGGGCCATCGCTCAACGGATAAAAGGTACTCCGGGGATAACAGGCTGATACCGCCCAAGAGTTCATATCGACGGCGGTGTTTGGCACCTCGATGTCGGCTCATCACATCCTGGGGCTGAAGTAGGTCCCAAGGGTATGGCTGTTCGCCATTTAAAGTGGTACGCGAGCTGGGTTTAGAACGTCGTGAGACAGTTCGGTCCCTATCTGCCGTGGGCGCTGGAGAACTGAGGGGGGCTGCTCCTAGTACGAGAGGACCGGAGTGGACGCATCACTGGTGTTCGGGTTGTCATGCCAATGGCACTGCCCGGTAGCTAAATGCGGAAGAGATAAGTGCTGAAAGCATCTAAGCACGAAACTTGCCCCGAGATGAGTTCTCCCTGAGACTTAGAGTCTCCTGAAGGAACGTTGAAGACGACGACGTTGATAGGCCGGGTGTGTAAGCGCAGCGATGCGTTGAGCTAACCGGTACTAATGAACCGTGAGGCTTAACCTTACAACGCCGAAGATGTTTTGGCG
>NZ_RHJQ01000035.1:0-11212 GCF_004211995.1 Escherichia sp. E14S1 | reverse complement strand
AATCGTGTGGGAGACGGGGTATCAGGTCTGGGGTAACACGATACAGGAGAAGGACCACGGCAGGGTGGAACAGAACCTGCGTTACCAGGGACAGTACCTCGACAGGGAAACGGGGCTGCACTACAATCTGCACAGGTACTATGATCCGGATGTCGGGCGGTTCATAGTTACGGATCCGATAGGCTTAAGGGGCGGTTTAAACCTCTATGCTTATGCGCCTAATCCGTTGAAATATATTGATCCACTCGGATTAAAAAAAGAGCTCTGTAATGGAACTACTCGTGTGCGGCATTATACTAATCGTAAAGGTTCAAATGCGATTGCTGAAAGTGGGATAATTAAGGCGCATGATAACGGTCGTGTATATTTGGAACCTGCGAATAAAAAACCACTCAGTCAAGTAGACATAGAGGCGAAATATCAAATAGGTCGTGGGAAAGGTAGAGATTATGTGGAAACGGATGTACCTAACGAGCAATTAGAGTGGGTAACAAACCCTCGATACCATATAGATGAATTGACTGCGAAAGGTGATATTATTCTTTCTGATAATGCAAAAATAACTCGGCGTAAATAATATGAATAAAAACAATGATGTAATTAATATTCCCGGGAAGGATGCCCTTTATATTCTAAGTGAGGTAGAGTACATATTGATATCACTTAAGAATATTGCAAGGTATTATTTCAATGGTATAGAACAGAACGTTATTGATGATAAATTGTTGAATTCTTATTTTAAAGAAACCACTAAATTTATTGATGATAAAAATATTACACATCGATTGGCTGAAATAAGAAGGGTTATTACTGAAAATTTTAATACCGATCTTGGAGATGATGATATGGATGATATTGAGAGAGAAATAGAAAAGATAAAATGTTGGGAGAAGCCGGGTGATTAATATAAAACGGGAAGGCATGTAGCCTTCCCGTTTTATTATTTAACTCTCATTCAGCACACTAAACATCCCATTACGCATCCCCTTAACCACCTGTTTAACCTGATAAAGTTCCTCCCGCAGTTCCAGCATCTCGTCCAGGGAAAGATCATCAGAAGTACACTTTTTGTACTAAATAATTCGCATTTTATGTTCAATAATTGAGATATTCCTTATTACCTAAAACTGTTTTTTATTGCTTATACATGATCAAATATTCCTTACATAATTAAGGAGAACAAAATGGAACTTAAAAATTGATGGAACATATTTATATTATTCCCGATTACAGACAAGCCTGGAAAGTGGAACATAAATTGTCTGATATTCTACTGTTGACTATTTGTGCCGTTATTTCTGGTGCAGAAGGTTGGGAAGATAAAGAGGATTTTGGGGAAACACATCTCGATTTTTTAAAACAATATGGTGATTTTGAAAATGGTATTCCTGTTCACGATACTATTGCCAGAGTTGTATCCTGTATCAGTCCTGCAAAATTTCATGAGTGCTTTATTAACCGGATGCGTGACTGCCATTCCTCAAATGATAAAAACGTCATTGCAATTGATGGAAAAACGCTCCGGCATTCTTATGACAAGAGTCGCCGCAAGGGAGCGATTCATGTCATTAGTGCGTTCTCAACAATGCACAGTCTGGTCATCGGACAGATCAAGACGGATGAGAAATCTAATGAGATTACAGCTATCCCTGAACTTCTTAACATGTTGTATATTAAAAGAAAAATTATTAAGACTGATGCTATGGGTTGCCAGAAAGATATTGCAGAGAAGATACAAAAACAGGGAGGTGATTATTTATTCGCTGTAAAAGGAAATCAGGGGCGGCTTAATAAAGCCTTTGAGGAAAAATTTCCACTGAAAGAATTAAATAATCCAGAGCATGACAGTTACGCAATTAGTGAAAAGAGTCACGGCAGAGAAGAAATCCGTCTTCACATTGTTTGCGATGTCCCTGATGAACTTATTGATTTCACGTTTGAATGGAAAGGGCAGCTATGGACAGAAACTACCTGGCGTCAGTCCTTGCGGGGAGCGGGCTTTCGTAATCTTGCCCTGCTACAACAGGATTAGCTTCAAAAATTTCATTTCCCAACGTCTACACTTACTCCTGTAAACCGTTCAGGAGCAGTAATGAATCAGCAACGATTTGATGACAGCACTCTAATCCGTATCTTCGCGCTTCATGACTTACATCGACTGAAAGAACATGGCTTAACGCGCGGAGCGCTTCTCGATTATCACAGCAGCTATAAGCTCGTATTTCTGGCTCATTCCCAACCGGAGTACCGCAAACTTGGCCCATTCGTGGCTGATATTCATCAGTGGCAAAATCTGGACGATTTTTACAACCAGTACCGCCAACGCGTAATTGTTTTGCTTTCTCACCCCGCCAACCCGCGCGATCACACCAACGTTTTGATGCACGTTCAGGGTTATTTTCGCCCGCATCTTGATTCCACAGAACGCCAGCAGCTGGCGGCGCTTATCGACAGTTATCGCCGTGGCGAGCAGCCTCTTCTTGCGCCGCTGATGCGTATCAAACACTATATGGCGCTTTATCCTAACGCCTGGCTTTCAGGGCAGCGTTATTTCGAACTTTGGCCGCGTGTGATTAACTTGCGCCATGCAGGAGTTTTATGACCATCCATCTGGTCTGGTTTCGCCAGGATTTACGTTTGCACGATAATCTCGCGCTGGCAGCCGCCTGCCGCAATTCGTCTGCACGCGTGCTGGCGTTGTATATCGCCACACCACGCCAGTGGGCGACGCATAACATGTCGCCGCGTCAGGCTGAACTTATCAATGCTCAACTGAATGGGCTACGAATAGCGCTGGCGGAAAAAGGTATTCCTTTATTGTTCCGTGAAGTGGATGACTTTGTCGCCAGCGTCGAAACAGTTAAACAGGTGTGCGCGGAAAATCATGTTACCCACCTGTTTTATAACTATCAGTATGAAGTGCATGAGCGGGCGCGGGATGTGCAGGTTGAGAGAGCGCTACGTAACGTGGTGTGTGAAGGATTTGATGACAGCGTGATCCTGCCGCCGGGGGCGGTGATGACTGGCAATCATGAGATGTACAAAGTCTTTACGCCGTTTAAAAACGCCTGGCTGAAACAGTTGCGGGAAGGGATGCCGGAGTGCGTCGGTGCACCAAAAGTTCGTAGTAGCGGATCGATAGAGCCCGCGCCATCCATTACGCTGAATTACCCTCGTCAGTCTTTCGATACCGCGCATTTCCCGGTGGAAGAAAAAGCGGCGATTGCGCAATTACGCCAGTTTTGCCAGAACGGTGCCGGAGAATATGAGCAACAACGAGATTTTCCGGCAGTAGAAGGCACCAGTCGTTTGTCCGCCAGCCTGGCAACGGGTGGGTTATCGCCTCGCCAGTGTTTACATCGCCTGTTGGCGGAACAGCCGCAGGCGCTGGAAGGCGGACCGGGTAACGTCTGGCTTAATGAGCTGATATGGCGCGAGTTCTACCGCCATTTGATGACGTATTATCCTTCGCTGTGTAAACATCGTCCGTTTATTGCCTGGACGGATCGTGTGCAGTGGCAGAGTAATCCCGCGCATTTAAAGGCCTGGCAGGAAGGCAAAACGGGATACCCGATTGTCGATGCTGCTATGCGTCAGCTTAACAGCACTGGCTGGATGCATAATCGCCTGCGGATGATCACAGCCAGCTTTCTGGTGAAAGATTTGTTGATCGACTGGCGGGAAGGTGAGCGGTATTTCATGTCGCAACTGATAGATGGCGATTTGGCAGCCAATAACGGTGGCTGGCAGTGGGCGGCTTCAACGGGGACAGATGCTGCGCCGTATTTTCGTATTTTCAACCCGACAACCCAGGGCGAGAAATTTGACCGCGAAGGCGAGTTTATCCGCCAGTGGCTACCGGAGTTGCGCGATGTGCCAGGGAAAGCGGTGCATGAGCCGTGGAAGTGGGCGCAGAAAGCGGGCGTGAAGCTGGATTATCCACAGCCGATTGTCGATCACAAAGAGGCGAGGCTGCGAACGCTGGCAGCGTATGAGGCGGCGAGGAAGGGGAAATAACAGACTCGTGCCCAGATGCCGGATGCGGCATGAACGCCTTATCCGGCCTGGCAAATAGTGCAAATTCAATGGGCCATCCAGGCCTGATAAGACGCGTTAAGCGTCGCATCAGGCATCGGTGTTGGCGTATTAAGACTCCAGTGCCAGCGCGCGGTTTCTGAACTTAAGCGCCTGATACAGCCAAATCATCAGCACCAGCCCTACACACGCCAGCGCACCCCAGGTGATTTGATCAAACACTTCTATATATGCATTGATGGAGTAATTGAGCGCCCCGGAAGCATCAAACGATGCTTGCGATGTCTGATCGGCAATGACGCCCGCCAGATAGTTAGCAATCGCACCGGAAAGCAGCATGTAAATGCCGGTTAATACGCCGGTCACGCCGGGGATTTCAATACGCGTAATTTGCGACATAGCAACCGGATCGATAAACAGTTCGGCAAACCCCATCACTGCCAGACCAAGCACCATCAGCGGCAGGGAAGAGTGGCCATACATTGCAGACCAGCGGGCGCTTAAGCTAAGAATACAGAACCCGGCGCTCATCAGGCCGAGGCCAAGAGCAAATTTCCCCCAGATGCGCACGGTACGATTACCCGCAACGCTCTCTTTTACCACCCAGGCAAGCACCACACCGCACGACATCACAGCAAAAGCATTAATCGACTGGAACATGGCGGTCGGAACGCTATAACCGAAAATATCGCGATTAACGAAGCGGTCGATATAAAGGCTAATCGAGCTGCCGCCCTGTTGTGCGAAGGCCCAGAACAACATGCTGAAGAAGGTGAGCGTCACAATCAGCCCCAGCTCCTTACGCTGTTTCTGGTTTTCTGCTTTGCGATAAATTTTCGCCAGTACCGCCAGACCAATGATAGTGGCGACAATTAAGGCGTATACCGACCACTCTTTCCAGAACAGTACAGTAATCAGCGCAGGCGTTGCGACCAGCAGAACCAGCAGCCATCCCCAGTTCGGCAGGAGAAAGTTTGTCGCACGCAGTACTTTTTTGTTAACGCCGCGGGTATGTGTGAAATGACGATTGCCACATAAGAAAATGACCAGACCCGCGATCATGCCAACCGCCGCCAGGCCAAAGCCCATCGCCCAACTGTACTCTTCCTGGGCGTAACCACAGGCGATAGGGGCAATAATCGATCCCACGTTACCCGCCGCATACATCAGCGAGAAACCGCCATCGCGACGTGGATCGGTCGGTTCATACAGTTCACCAAGCAGGCAACTGACGTTGGATTTAAACAGACCATAGCCGCAGACAATAATCGCCAGCGACAGATAGAGGAATGTCGGGTGGATTTCGCTGGCGCCCAGTACCACATGCCCGACTGCCATCAACAATGCCCCTATCATTACTGCCATGCGGTTGCCGAGCACTTTGTCCGCCAGGAAACCGCCGAGGATCGGCGTGACATACACCAGCGAACAGTAGGCGCTAAATAACGCGTAAGCGTGGGTGTCGTTGTATTTCAGTTGATTGGTGAGATAGAGAATCAGCAAGGCACGCATGCCGTAAAAGCTAAAATATTCCCAGATTTGCAGCGCGACAACGTAGTAGATAGCGCGCGGCTGTGATGCGTGTTTATTCATAGTAATTCCGCGGTTGGATGCGACACCACGTAATAGTTGCGCGGCGTGCGTGTGTTTCCTTAAAGTTAAAACTCTGATACAGATCTGATTATTTATGCAATATGCTGTCTGATTGCATAAATATACATGAACTATGCATTTATGAGATAAACAATTTGCGCCTTTTGGCGATGGGTTTGTTTCTTAATATGTCGAAAGATTGGCTATCGACGAACAGGCGAGGGAACGCTATGTTAACGGAGTAGCTATCAGAATATGGAAGGCGCAATGATGAAAAACACCGAACTGGAACAACTGATTAACGAGAAATTGAACAGCGCGGCGATAAGTGATTATGCGCCGAATGGTTTGCAGGTGGAAGGCAAAGAGACGGTGCAAAAAATTGTTACCGGTGTCACCGCCAGCCAGGCGCTACTCGATGAAGCGGTACGCCTGGGCGCTGATGCGGTCATTGTGCATCATGGTTATTTCTGGAAAGGGGAATCGCCAGTAATTCGCGGTATGAAGCGTAACCGCTTAAAAACATTGTTGGCGAATGATATCAACCTGTACGGTTGGCATCTGCCGTTGGACGCACATCCTGAGCTGGGCAATAACGCGCAACTGGCGTCGTTACTGGGGATCACGATCATGGGCGAAATTGAGCCGTTGGTGCCGTGGGGCGAACTGACCATGCCGGTACCGGGGCTGGAACTGGCCTCATGGATTGAAGCGCGTCTGGGACGCAAGCCGTTGTGGTGTGGCGACAACGGCCCGGAGGTAGTACAGCGCGTCGCCTGGTGCACCGGTGGTGGGCAAAGTTTTATTGATAGTGCCGCGCGTTTTGGCGTGGATGCTTTTATTACGGGCGAAGTTTCTGAACAGACCATTCATTCAGCCCGCGAGCAGGGATTGCATTTTTATGCTGCGGGTCACCATGCTACCGAACGCGGCGGTATTCGCGCGTTGAGCGAGTGGTTGAATGAAAATACCGATCTTGATGTGACCTTTATTGATATTCCTAATCCTGCATAACGAATAATCAGAGGGATCGAAAGTGCAACGAGCGCGTTGTTATCTGATAGGTGAAACGGCGGTAGTGCTGGAACTGGAGCCGCCGGTGACGCTGGCCAGCCAGAAACGGATCTGGCGGCTGGCCCAGCGTCTGGTGGATATGCCGAATGTCGTTGAAGCTATTCCCGGCATGAACAATATCACGGTGATTTTGCGTAACCCTGAAACGCTGGCGCTGGACGCCATAGAGCGTTTGCAACGCTGGTGGGAAGAGAGCGAGGCGCTGGAACCGGAGTCTCGCTTTATCGAAATTCCGGTGGTTTACGGTGGCGCAGGCGGGCCGGATTTGGCGGTGGTCGCTGCGCATTGTGGGTTGAGCGAAAAACAGGTCGTTGAACTGCACTCCTCCGTGGAATACGTGGTCTGGTTTTTAGGTTTTCAACCGGGATTCCCGTATCTCGGGAGTTTGCCGGAACAACTACACACGCCACGGCGCGCTGAACCGCGCTTGCTCGTTCCGGCAGGTTCTGTCGGGATTGGCGGGCCGCAGACCGGTGTTTATCCACTGGCAACGCCGGGCGGCTGGCAGTTGATAGGTCATACTTCGCTCAGTCTGTTTGACCCGACGCGTGACGAACCTATCTTATTGCGTCCGGGAGATAGCGTGCGCTTTGTACCGCAGAAGGAGGGAGTATGCTGAAAATCATTCGTGCGGGCATGTATACCACCGTGCAGGATGGCGGCCGTCACGGTTTTCGCCAGTCGGGTATCAGCCACTGCGGCGCACTGGATATGCCAGCGCTACGCATTGCTAACCTGCTGGTGGGTAATGATGCCAACGCGCCCGCGCTGGAGATCACGCTCGGTCAGTTAACGGTTGAGTTTGAAAGCGATGGTTGGTTTGCCCTGACTGGCGCAGGTTGCGAGGCGCGGCTGGATGATAATGCTGTCTGGACTGGCTGGCGCTTGCCGATGAAAGCAGGCCAGCGTTTAATGCTTAAACGTCCACAACATGGTGTACGTAGCTATCTGGCGGTGGCGGGCGGTATTGATGTGCCGCCAGTGATGGGGTCATGCAGCACCGATCTCAAGGTGGGGATTGGCGGGCTGGAAGGGCGTTTACTGAAGGATGGTGACCGACTCCCCATTGGCAAAGCGAAGCGTGATTTTATGGAAGCGCAGGGCGTTAAACAGTTGCTGTGGGGTAACCGGATTCGCGCCTTACCGGGGCCGGAATATCATGAGTTTGATCGCGCCTCGCAGGATGCATTCTGGCGTTCGCCCTGGCAGCTTAGCCCGCAAAGTAACCGCATGGGCTATCGCTTACAGGGGCAAATTTTAAAACGCACCACCGATCGCGAACTGTTATCTCACGGTTTGTTGCCAGGCGTGGTGCAGGTGCCGCATAACGGGCAGCCCATTGTGTTGATGAACGACGCGCAAACTACCGGCGGTTACCCGCGCATTGCCTGCATCATTGAGGCTGATATGTACCATCTGGCGCAAATTCCGCTCGGTCAGCCGATTCATTTTGTCCAGTGTTCACTGGAAGAGGCGCTGAAAGCGCGGCAAGATCAGCAACGTTATTTCGAACAATTAGCGTGGCGGCTGCACAATGAAAATTGACCTTAACGCCGATCTGGGCGAAGGAAGTTCCAGCGATGCGGAACTTTTAACGCTAGTTTCGTCGGCCAATATTGCCTGTGGATTTCATGCAGGCGATGCACAAACCATGCTGGTAAGCGTGCGAGAAGCAATAAAAAATGGTGTGGTTATTGGCGCTCATCCGAGCTTTCCCGACAGAGAAAATTTTGGTCGCAGCGCCATGCAGCTGCCGCCAGAAACCGTTTACGCCCAGACGCTGTATCAAATTGGCGCGCTGGCAGCGATTGCCCGGGCGGAAGGTGGCGTAATGCGTCATGTCAAACCGCACGGCATGTTATACAACCAGGCAGCGAAAGACGCACAACTGGCAGACGCCATCGCCAGAGCCGTTTACGCCTGCGATCCGGCATTGATTCTCGTTGGACTGGCAGGAAGCGAGCTGATTCGTGCAGGCGAACGATATGGGCTGGTAACGCGCGAGGAAGTGTTTGCCGATCGCGGCTATCAAGCCGACGGTTCGCTGGTGCCGCGAAGCCAACCAGGCGCGTTGATTGAAAACGAAGAACAGGCGCTGGCGCAAACGCTGGAGATGGTGCAACACGGCAGAGTCAAAAGTATCACCGGCGAATGGGCAACGGTCGCGGCGCAAACGGTCTGCCTGCATGGCGACGGAGAACACGCACTGGCGTTCGCCCGCCGGCTACGATCTGCATTTGCTGAAAAGGGGATTGTTGTCGCAGCATAATCCCTCTGAACAAAGAATGTAAAAAGGATATCACCATGCCTGAAGGTCCGGAGATCCGCCGTGCAGCGGATAACCTGGAGGCGGCGATCAAAGGCAAACCACTGACCGATGTCTGGTTTGCCTTCCCGCAGTTAAAACCTTATCAATCACAACTTATTGGTCAGCATGTCACTTATGTGGAAACGCGCGGAAAAGCGTTGCTGACCCATTTTTCGGATGGCTTAACGCTCTATAGCCATAACCAACTCTATGGTGTCTGGCGCGTGGTTGATACTGGCGAAGAGCCGCAGACCACGCGGGTGTTGCGGGTAAAGCTGCAAACAGCCGACAAAACCATTCTGCTTTATAGCGCCTCTGATATTGAAATGTTAACGCCGGAACAACTGACGACGCATCCGTTCTTACAACGCGTTGGCCCCGATGTGCTCGACCCGAATCTGACGCCGGATGTGGTGAAAGAACGGTTATTGTCGCCGCGCTTTCGTAACCGTCAGTTTGCCGGGTTACTGCTTGACCAGGCGTTTCTGGCAGGGCTTGGCAATTATCTGCGCGTGGAGATCCTCTGGCAGGTTGGGTTGACCGGAAATCATAAAGCGAAAGATCTCAACGCGGCGCAACTGGATGCGCTCGCACACGCGTTACTGGATATTCCGCGACTTTCTTACGCTACGCGGGGGCAGGTGGATGAAAATAAACATCACGGCGCGCTGTTCCGTTTTAAGGTTTTTCATCGTGATGGCGAACCGTGCGAACGCTGTGGCGGCACCATTGAGAAAACCACGCTGTCATCGCGCCCGTTTTACTGGTGTCCTGGTTGCCAGCACTAGGCCGTTCGCTTCGGCGCATAGGTTGAAATAAACCGCGCAATGGCAGGCCCCGTCAGCAAAATACTGAACAGGCGCAGGGTTTGCATCGCCATAATAAGCGCCATATCGGCATTGCTCCCTGCGGCGATGACCGCCACCGTATCTAGTCCGCCGGGGCTGGTGGCGAGGTAGGCAGTCATAAAATCAATATGCATAAACCAGGTCAGCCCCCACGCCATCGCGGCGCAGATGGCGAGCAGAGCAAATATCGACAGCAGGATTTGCGGCAGCGGACGCAATGCCCGCAGTAAGATTTGTTTATCGAAGCCCAGACCAATTCGCCAGCCAATCGCCATATAAGCTATCGCCAGCAGCCATTCCGGTAACTCAATCGTGATGAACTCACCAGACTGGAGCACCGCACCTGCCAGCATCGGGATAAGCATCGTGCCGGAAGGTATACGCAACAGGCATCCCGCCGTACCCGCAATGACCGCGAGCAGGATGGTGAACAGGAGATGAATGCTCACTGGCGGAAACCATACTATCTGCTGGTTAACCGCTTCAGCGTTATCGCCCAGCATCATTCGGGTGACCAGAACAGCGGCCCCCGCGACAAACAGTACCCGCAGATACTGCATAAACGCCACCAGGCGGATATCTGCGCCGTAATCCTGCGCCATCGCGACCATTGCCGCCGCACCACCAGGCGAGGAGCCCCAGGCACCTGTATTTCCGGGCAGTGAGCTATAGCGCACCAGTAACCATCCCACGATAGCACTGGAAAGCAACGTCACCAGTAAAATAGCTAACACAATCGGCCAGTTAACCGCCAGCGTGGTCAGGATCGAACCGGTCAGGTTTTGCGCAATCATACAGCCAAGAATGGCCTGCGCGGCGAGAAAAGCGGAGCGGGGGAGTTGCAGGGTAACCCCGCGCATACTGAAGATGATCCCGGCGATCATCGGTCCAAGCAGGAGTGCCGCCGGGAGATGTAAAGCGAGGAAGCCAATAGAAAGGAGAAGTGACAGAACACATAACATTCCCCACTGTAGCACTGGCATCCGTCACTCCCTGTTTAACTTACCTTTGGTGTATCGATACAGCATAAAGAATGCGCCTTAACGAAAAAATAGCGGTAATCAAGAAAAAGACAGATTTTGGCTAAAGGGCGTATTGAGTACCGTTGTCTCCCTCTCGTTTGTAAAAGAGAAGTTAAAGGGCCTGAGTCCGGTAGAATACCGGACTCAGGCCACATCGCGGACTAATTATCACTGTCCAGGTTTATGGGGGCAGTTCAATCAGGGCGGGGATATAAGGTGCGGTTTTTCACCTAACCAGGTGTTTGCTGTTGTTCAATGTATTGGCGGATGACGGATATTGGCGCACCTCCGCAGCTACTGGCAAAATAACTGGGACTCCACAAAACGCCTTT
>NZ_RHJQ01000034.1:0-30134 GCF_004211995.1 Escherichia sp. E14S1 | reverse complement strand
CAGTTTTTGTTGACCACTATACCTCTCGCTTTGATTTACCTCGTATAGTGTATCTCCACTACACCGGGTGGCATCAGCCCCATTACCCCGATGCAGTCCATTTTCTTCTGCCTTTTCTGGGTGTCTTGTATGTATTTTAGCCAAGAATGTGATCCTCACCCGGTATAGTGGATCACGTTATTGCCACCATACCTGATAGCGTGGCGGCACGGTTAGGAAACTTTACCTGGTACAGTGTATCGTGAATGATGATCGGCTCTGATAACGTGATGATACTGAAGTGAAAGCTGTACCCTGTGTAGTGGATCCAGTGAAAGTGCGCACCCGGTATAGTGTGCTTCATGGCTGAATCGGAGTTTACCGCAGGTAGCCCTGCATCCATCATCATAACAGACACTGTCCGCAGGACTCGCGAGCCGTATGTGGGGTCGGTTTGGGAAATGGAAAATTTTGTACGTTAAGCGCATTATTTAACCACTCCTGATTTGTAAGGGCCTGATTTAAAGTCAGTGGTCATCGCATTTAGGTTATCCGATTGAGTCAAGACCCCCTAAGAAATGCCGTATAGTTTTTTTTCACCGGAAACCTGGATTTTTCCGCGCCCAGTAACCACGGGCGCGGTTTCGTAAACGACCGGTTGAGAAACAACGATTTTGATGCTGAAACCTGCCACATAACCCGTAACTTATTCAACGTCATACAAATCAGATAGTTTTTAAAACGAAATACCCTCCATTACTTACAATGTTTTTCCTATAAGTCCGCTTTCGGATTTTTATCACAACAGCATGTAACAAAAAATGTAACTGTTACAGTGAGTTATCAGTGCAAAGGTACACATCCGCACTAGGCAATCATCCCACTCATTGCATTGATCTTAACCAATAAAAGATCACATATGAAACATTCAACCGCCAGGGCACCTATTTATAGTTAATCCCCCTGTAAATGACGACATAAGCAGTGAACAAAAAAACCTTTACCCCAATACTTAGAGATGCGCCCTGTTACATGGTAGATGAAAATTCTTAATAGAATTACAATGACAGATTTTTGATCTGCAAAGTTGATATTTTTTAGCAAAACGCTCTATCATCGCTTTGTAAAGATACCTCGTGGTAACTATCACCACTGCCCAACAAAGGGAATGATATGGCAGATTCCAGCTTCCAGAATGAAGTGCCAAAAGCACGCGTCAACATCCAGCCTGACCTGCACACGGGTTCTGCCCAAAAGAAAGTAGAGTTGCCCTTAAAACTTCTCGCGGTGGGAAATTTCAGCAACGGCAAAGAAACTCTCCCGTTTTCTGAACGCAGCAAGTTAACTATTTCAAAACACAACTTTAATAGCGTTCTATCCGAGCTTAACCCAGAGTTCAGTATTGATGTTGCCAACACCCTGAGAGGGTATGGACGTCAATCTGTCGCTGGTATCTCAGATGCCGAAAGCAAAAGCATAAGGCGGGCGCAGAGATGAAAATTTATCGTCCATTGTGGAACGAGGGGGCTTTACTGTCCCCTCAGCAGTTCCAGCAACAGGCAGAATGGGAGTCTTTTCGCAGCGCCGGTGCAACCGCACTGGCATCTGCATTCCCCTGGGGTGTGGAAAAGATTGAGTTTAACGACAGTCTTCTTTCATCGGGTCTGATCCAGATTACGCAGTTACGTCTCTGGCTGGAAGATGGAACGCTGATTGATGCGCAAAGAAGCGATCTGCCTCCGGCGCCACGTGAGTTAGATGCCAGTCAGCTGGCAGGTCTTGATGCAGTAACTGTCGTTATCGCACTGCCTCATATGCAGCCGGGTGTTGCCAACGTTGAGCAGGAAGGCATCTTCCCGGACCGACCGCTTCGCTATCGCGAAGAATGGGTGACGTTGCCGGATGCATTTGGGCCTGAAGAAGAATCAATGGCAGTTGCCCGGTTCAATTTCTCCATCCGGTTTGCCCATGAAAGTAATGATTCCTGGAAAGTCTGCCCTGTAGCAAGGCTAATCCGGGACGGACATAATGCGTGGCTACTGGACCCGTCTTTCATTCCTCCCGTTGCGTCATTTTCGGCAAGCCCGGTTCTTCGCGAACGTCTGGTGCTGTTAAATCGCCAGTTACGTTCCCGACGCCAACGTTTGATGACAATGCGTCGTGAGAGCAACGAGAGACTTGCCGATTTTGCCGTCGCCGATGTTTCCCTTTTCTGGTTGCTGAATGCGCTAAATTCCCACGCTGGGGTGCTGACGGAATACGAACGTTTTCCTTCCCGTCCGCCTGAACAGGTGTGGGCTGAGCTTGCACGCCTGGCAGGAAGCATGCTGACCTTTTCCCTGGACCATGATCTCGACGCCATACCGGGGTATGACCACGAGGATCCCGCCAATACGTTTCCTCCGCTGTTTGACCTGATCTCGGGGTTACTTGAGGCAAGTCTGCCATCCCGGGTCATTGCTCTGGAAATGTCCCGTCCGGACGGCCAAACCTGGAAAGCAAACCTTCACGATATTCGTCTGCGCGAAGAGGCGGACCTCTACCTCTCTGTTCGCTCAGACATACCGGCCTGGCAGGTTGCCGATAAATTCCCGGCACTTTGTCAGGCGGGTTCACCTGATGACGTCAATGAGATCTATGGTGTTGCACTCAAGGGGATCCCTCTGATCCCTGTCAGCAGGGTCCCGGCGGCTTTGCCTGTACGCATGGAAAACCAGTACTTCGCGCTTGATATGGAAAGCCCCGCTGCGCATGAAATGCAGGAGCAGGGCGTGTGTATGTTCTACGTGCCTGAAATGCTTGGCGCACTGGAACTTGAACTGTTTGCGGTATTGCGCTCATGAAACAGGATATCGATATCGACCAGCTGATGACAGAGACCTGGCTCACCGTCACCATGCTGAAGAAAGGCGCCGTCACGCTCAATGGTAGTGCGCTTTACGACAAGTGCGTTAAACAGGTTGAAAGTGTGCGGGAAGCGCTGGAGCGTGCCGGTTATGACGAGGACAGTGTCGGGCATATTTCCTACGCACAATGTGCCTTGCTGGACGAGGCGGTGATGAGCCGTAAGCCTGAAAAGTGCGAGGAAGGAGAAGAGCCGAAAATTGATGAGGGCCAGGTGGCATGGCGTAAAGTCCCGCTTCAGGCACGATTTTTCGGATCACTTCGAGCAGGTGAGGCGCTGTGGGATAGCATTGCAGAGGTCCTGCGTCAGCCTTCACCGAACCCGGCCGTTTTGACGTGTTATCACCGGGTAATTGCCCTGGGTTTTCAGGGTGTGTACGGATTGAAGGCGGTCAGTCAGTCGCAGCGGGATGAAGTCGTCAAAGCCCTGTCTGAGCGATGCTCTCCGCCTGATGCAGGCCTGTCACTGATTGTTCACCGGATGGGGAAACATCGCTGGAGTCTGATGCGTTCAGTCTGGTTCTGGATAGCGCTTGCCATCATCCTTACCGGTGTTATCTGGTGGGGCGGTCATCTGTGGCTCCAGGCACTCTTGTCAGCACAAATACCGGAGCTACGTAACTAATGCGTAGATCAGTCATTATTCCGGTTGCCCTGCACACCTTTGCAGCTGTTGGCACATTGCTGTGGTTGCTCTGGTATTTCATCCCAACAGGGAACGTGTTTAAAGGTCTGACCACGGTGCTGATCCTCCTGCTGGCAGACTGGACTGTTTTTAATAACTGCAGCCGGGAGCAGCCGGTATCCGACACCTCCGTTTCAGCTGCTGACCTGCCACTACTCGACACCCAGGGCCCCGTTGTACTGGTATGCGGTGACGGGCTGGGTGCGCTGTTTCAGGGGAGTCCTCTGCGTAAAACAGCTCAGGGTTGGTGGCTCCGGGCCGATGACGTCAGCCGGTTAACGGATGTTGTCCGCAGCATACAGGCGCAGTTCCCACGCCAGGTCGGTCAGCTTTCGGTTATGTACCGTTGCCTGCCAGACCATCATCAGGATGAAGCGGTTCTGCGCTCCACATTAAAGACGCTCCGCCAGCAGAGTAAACAAATCAAAACTCTGACGGGTTTCACACTACCGGTTGTGGTGAGTGCCGAATTCTCCGGACCTGAGACTCCGTGGATAATCGTTCGTGGTGACAAGCCGATTGTATGTCCGGTAAATGATTCGCCGCAGGCTTTCATCGACTGGTTGCAGGCTAATGACAATATTACGGCACTACCCGTGATCAGTCAGGCATTTTCATTTATCCGTAAAACCCTGACTGATGAGCTTGAGAAACCTGATCGGTTAACCCCGCCTGAACGAGCGTTTTCCGTGGCACTGCGCCTCGGTACCGTCCTTCTCGAAACCCAGTCAGTCTGGACCGACTGGCTATATTCCCGCACCTGTTTGCAGTTTTCCCGAAAGCCTGGGCAGATAGATCCGGAAAGTTTATTTCCGGATGCGGTTCTGCCGCTGCTGGCACCTTTTGCATCAACGGTGCAGGGGGGGCAACGTACCCGTCGCCTGGTCCTGCTGATGTGGGTGTGTGCTCTGACCGCATTGGGTATTTCTGCGCTCAATAACCGTGACCTGATCTGTCAGGTGAGCACCGATTTGCAGCGCTGGAATGCAATCCCGATGAACCACTATCGCCCTAAGGCAGAATCACTGGTTGCCCTGAAGCAGGATGCGCTCCTGCTTGAACGCTGGCAGCGTCAGGGAGAGCCTTTCCGTTACAGCCTGGGCTATTACCCGGGGCTACGCCTGTGGCTGGCCGTGCAACAGGCTATCGATACCTGGACTCCACCACCAACACCTAAACCAAAACCAGCATCTAAACAAAAACCAGTACCGAAAATTGTTCGTCTCGACGGCATGTCGCTGTTTGATTCCGGCAAATCGGCACTCAAAGACGGCTCTGCCAAAATACTCGTCAATGCACTGGCAGGGGTCAAAGCCAGACCAGGCTGGCTCATCGTGGTCAGTGGCCACACAGACAATACCGGCAGCGTTCAGCTTAACCAGACCCTGTCTTTACAACGAGCGGAGGCCGTTCGTAACTGGATGCGTGATACCTGGGACGTCCCGGAAAGTTGCATTGACGTGCAGGGTTACGGTGACAGCCGACCGGTTGCATCAAACGACACGCCTGATGGCCGTGCGCATAACCGCCGTGTCGAGATCAGTCTGGTACCCCAGGCTGACGCCTGTCGTCTGCCAGGCGCGTAACACACGTCACAGGATGTACGTGACGTTTCAACTAAAGAAATGGAGAAGTAAACATGGCAATCCCAGTTTATCTGTGGCTGAAAGACGATGGCGGCGCTGACATCAAGGATGCCTCCTTCGAGAAGCATAACCACCTTGAGCAGATCGAGCTGCACTACGAAAAAATCACCTGGACCTACAAAGACGGCAACATCATTCATTCCAATTCCTGGAACGAACGCACCACAGCATAAGACTCTGGCGGGCAGATCCTTTCTGCCCGCCTTTTTTTTACTCCGCACAGCGCCTGTCAGACGGACGCTTTGCAGAGCAGTCTCACAATTTATCGGCATGAACCTTATGGGCATCGGTTGACGGCCAGGGGCGGTAGCGTGCCTGAACAAGAGGGAACGAAATGGAACATCATTCAGCAGTCCTGCTACGACGACTTACCCCTTATTGCGCCAGAGCACTGGAGGGGGCGGCTTTTTTATGTCAGACCCGTGCGCATGCGGAAATCACGCCTGAGCACTGGCTGTTGAAACTGCTGGAGCAGGCAGAAGGAGAGCCGTCATGAGCAGTTCCCTCTCCAACAAGGCTACCAGCCTGGTACATCAGCTTTTAGGGCAATCACGGTACCGGGTTGAAGTGCATGAATGCGACCATTTCCTGGATGTGTTACGTTACAACGCCGTTGAATCACTCAGCCAGCCCTGGCGCTATAACGTGGCGGTCACCAGCTCTTCTGCGGATATTGCTTGTGACTCGTTACTGCTGAAGCCCGCTTCATTCACTTTCCAGACACCCGTGTTTGACGGAACTCCGGCCCAGCCGGTCAGGACGGTATTTGGCGTGGTTGAGTCGTTTCGCCGCGTGTCTACCTCGAACGATGAAACCTATTACGCGCTGACGATCGTTCCCCGTATTGCCCTTCTGGGCTATACGAAAGGGAGCGAGATCTACCTCAATCAGTCAGTCACTGAAGTGGTTGAACAGGTACTGCGTAAACACTGTCTGGAAGGGCCTGATTTCGAGTTCCGCCTCTCCCGCGAATACCCCTCCCGGGAGCTCATCACCCAGTGGCGGGAAACCGACCTTGAATTTATCCAGCGTCTGCTGGCAGAAGTGGGCATTTACTGGCGCTATGAAATGGACAGCCGTCTTGAACAGGACGTGGTGATTTTCCAGGACAGCCAGCAGCAGTATGAATTTGGTGTCACGCTACCGTTACGCAACCAGGCCGGGATGAGTGACAACGGGCAGGAGAGCATCTGGGATATTCAGACCGCATATAACGTGGTGAGCGGAGGTGTGGCCACCCGGGACTACAACTACCGTGAAGCGCTACAACCTCAGGACAGTATCGAGAGCATTTTCAGCAAAGAAGGGATCACCACCGGAGAAACATACCATTATGCTGAACCTTTCCTGACAGCAGGTGACGCTGAAAGCCCGGAGACCGGGGCATACTTTGCCCGTCTGCGTCACGAACGTATTCTGAATGCGCAATATCACGTCAGCGGGCATTCCTCCAGCCCTCATCTGGCTCCGGGTCAGGTACTGGAAACTGACGGAACGCTTCCCGATACCGTGAAAGAAGGCATTGTCATCACCACGGTGCGCACCAGTGGCTCACGAAAAAGTAGCTTTACCCTGACCTTTGAAGGCATCCCGTATAGCGAAACCGTCTGTTATCGTCCGGCGCTGCTCAGTCGCCCGGTGATATCCGGCTCGCTTCCGGCCCGGGTGGAAAGCACACAGAAAGGTGACACCTGTTCCTGGCTCGATCCGGACGGGCGCTACCGGGTAAAACTGGACTTTGACCGCAACAGTACTGAACAGGGTTATGCCTGTTTGTGGCTGCGGCTGGCCAGGCCCTATGCCGGTGATACGTACGGCTTCCACTCACCGCTTATCGACGGAACGGAAGTGGCCGTCGTATTTGACAGCGGAGACCCGGATCGTCCCTACATCGCCTATGCCCTGCACGACTCAGAACATCCGGACCCTGTCACCAGTGACAACCATACGCGAAACGTGTGGCGCACTCCTGCGAACAATAAGTTGCGGATGGAGGATAAGCGCCAGGAAGAGCATATCAAGCTCGCGACGGAATATGGCAAAACGCAACTGAACATGGGACACCTGGTCAATGGCCAGCGTGAAAAGCGCGGAGCCGGTTTCGAACTGCGAACGGATGAACATGGTGCTGTACGTGCGGCAAAAGGGCTGTTCCTGACGGCTGATGCCCAGGCCAAAGCCCAGGGACCGGTACTGGAAATGGCCCCTGCGATAAGTCAGATTAATCAGGCCAACAGCCAGATGCAGGCGCTGAACAGCGCCGCTGAAGCCGCCGGAGCCCTGATCTCTGATATCAATACTCAGATTAGTCTTGTGACTGACAAAATCAGGGACCTCCAGTCTGCGGTCCTACTGGGTAGCGCTCCGCAGGGGGTGGCGTTTACCTCAGGTGAACATCTTCAGCTCAGCAGTACCCGCAATACCATGATCAATGCCGGTCAACATCTTGATATCGGTGCGATGAAAAATCTGTCGGTAACGGTGGAAAAAGCCCTTGGTCTGTTTGTCCATAAAGACGGGGCGAAGCTGGTTGCCAACCAGGGAGACATCGAGATTCAGGCTCAGCACAACACGATGGCCCTGTTTTCTGAAAAACAGCTGACGGTGACCTGTAGTAAAGACGAAATTATTATCAGCACCCCGGAAACGCTGACGCTGAACGGTGGCGGCTCTTACCTGAGACTGAGTAAGAACGGGATTGAGCATGGCTCCAAAGGGAATATGGTGATGAAGGTAGCGAGCTATCTGGTGCCCGGAAATGGCAGCAGCCTGCCACTGGAAACACCGGACTTTAAAATGACAGACGTTACGGTCACGGCTAAAAATTCCTCCAAATGGAGCAGTGAATAGCATGGAAGGGGATTTATGACAGCAAAGTTACCCAAAATCAGTTACCCCGTACCGTCAAACAAAAATGGCCATGCCTTTTCCTCTGTGGAAGCGTTGTTATCGATGATCGGAGGGGAAAGCTCAGGACTGTATCTGGTGGGAAGTCAGGGAATGTGGCATGGCGGTATTCATATTACTGATGCCACCATTCCCTGGTGCGCCCTGAGTACTGACAGTGAAGCTGAGAATGAATATTGTCGTGAGCTTTATAAAGGGGAGCAATTTATTCGTTGTATGGCCGATGGTGAAATAGTTGCCTGGCGGGTATGCAAGGATTACGAGAGTGCCGCGATTGAATGGCGAGGTGAAAAGTTGTTCATTTCGACCTCTTTTGTGCTGGTGAAACATTATATCCAGCCGGCTGATAACGCAGAAAGTGGACTGACGTTTTTTACGCTGTACATGAATCTGGCGCCCTATGCTGCTTATGAACAACAGGGTAGCCAGGCGGACAGAAAAGTGGCAGGCGTCCAGCGCTATTACACCAGTGCGGAAGATGTGCAGACATGCCGCGCAGCCGGAAAACTGAATAAAGACACGGTAGTCACGTTGAGTGACGCTATTGTGACCCGCACCAGCGACCTGCGTCAGTTTACCGAAGTGACCATTATCAGAGAGACGAAAAATGTAGCGGGAGACACGCTTGCAGCGAGAACAAAAGTCTGGACGGTATCAGACAGGGGGGCTCTGAAGGCTGTTAAATCAGCACTCGTTCCGTCCTGGTGGGCAAAATGTACTCCGGCTTACACTAATGAGTCAGAAGGCGTGGTGAACTGCACTTCGCGTACAGACTGGGCGTACTATCTGAGCAGTGACGATGTGCTGCAAGATAAAAATGCAGGCAGACTGACAGCCGATTTCCCGCTTTCATACGAGCCCGGTAATACCGCACAGCAGATCATCCGTCCAGGTAAGAATCCAGGCGATGCAGCAAGAACATTCAGTCTGGTCACTCTGGGCCGGGATAAGGATAAGTTGAAAAAGGGCGACCGGGTATGGGTAGTATCAGACGGCGACAGTCTGACGCCGGTTGCACCAGCAGCATCCGGTAGTGGATCCGTTTTTAATGATGTGTATGTCCCGCCAGTCCCTGTGACTGTCAGTGCAGGGGCTAATCTCGGCCATATGGGTTTTTATCAGCTACCTGAGGAAAACGGTAAACGCTCGCGCTACCAGGTACATATAGAGTGCCTGAGCATGGATGATATAGAAAAGTTCATCACCAACCCCGGAAGAGCAGGAGAGGATGCGCCAGTGTATCTGACCTGGCAAACCAACGCTCCATTATTTGAAAAGGGTGAGCGGGGAATGGTTGCGGGCAGTCGAAAAACAAAAGCCTCAGGAATTCTGACGCTGGCCAAAGTCCCTGGCGTTGATGCCGGGGGGAATACACTGACCAGTAACCAGGATGCTGCGTATTATCAGATACGCCCGGAAGGTGGCTGGTTACCTGCTGCCAGTGTAAAAAAGGTATCGCAGTACGCGTTAGGCGAGCTGGGGTTTGTGACGCTGAATAAAGCACCAACGAGCTTTGACCTGATTGATGGGATAAAACAACCGTATAACGTGGTTAAGGGTATTCTGGAGCAGTTGTATAAAGCAGCACAGGATGAAACGCGTACCACTCATGCCCTGAACAAATATAACTACCAGCAACTGCTGGAGATGATAGACAATAACCAGGACGGGTATTACTCGGAGCAGGAGTATCTTCAGGCGATCCATAATATCTCTTACCGCGATCGCTTATACCGTGTAATTGCGAAACACGCCAGTGAATGGTACTACGGTAAAGATGACCCGTTGTGGAAAAACTATCTGGATACATTAACCGGAGATGCACCGTTATGGAAAACGTATTTGGAAGCATTTCTGGATAAGATGACGTGGATGAAGGCAGTGTCTGAGAAGGGCGTGGCGCTGGGACCGGAGCCGTGGCATATGCATCCGGTGGTGTTTTTGGAGGCTATAGGAGATAAACGTATTGTTCATATAACAGTGGATATGCTTTATAAAGTATTCAATGGATTAAGATCACCAGCGAAATTTTCATTTCTTCAGGATATTGCCGATGAAATTAATAATCATGCGATTGAATACAAACTAGACAATGTATTGAGAGTCAATCATTTTTTTGCTCAAATAAGAGAAGAGATGGGAGGGATGGCTAGCCCTGTTGAAGCCCTTAATTATAGCGAAGAGGGTTTGAAGGCAAACTTTAGTTATTTTAGAAGACACCCTGTAGAAGCAAATGAATATTCATATACGAAACTTAATGGAAGAATTACGAAGCATGCAAATGAGATTGCTATTGCTGATAGAGTTTATGCTAATAGATTAGGAAATGGAAATATTTCGTCAGGTGATGGTAGTGCATATAGAGGTAGAGGAGGTATTCATCTTACAGGAAAAATAAATTACCAAGGATTTTCTGATTACTATAAAAAGAATTGGGTGGATGATATTGATTTTATAAAGAATCCATCATTGCTTGAGGAAGGAATTTACTGTATGCGATCAGCTATTTATTTTTGGCTTCGCGAAAAACTTTATGACATTGCTGATCAAGGGGATACAGGTTCAATAGTGGATAAAATAACAGCAAAAGTGAATTTAAATACAACTAGCTATGCAAAACGTCGGGAACATTTTGAAAGAATCAAATCAACTAACGTCTTTACTGATGCATTTTAATTAACTGAAAATCAAGGTTAGACGATGGTTAAAATTAAAGCTTTTTTAGGCTGTTTCGTGCTGTCGCTAAGTGCTTCAATTCAGGCAGCATACGTTCCATACGTAGTAAATAATTATGAAGGTTATATAGGGAAATATCCTGTGCATTTATCCCTCCAGTATTATGACTTTGGGAAAAATGTGAACGTAGAGGGAAATTATTATTACGATAATCATAGAACCTCCATTCCACTATATGGTGTGAATGAATCAAATTTGATTGTGTTATGTGAGGCCGTTAGTAATGAGAGTTTCGATAAATATATTATTCAAGGTGAGAAGTTTGAAATTGCAAAATGTCCTTTCAAGTTAACACGAAACTCTGTTGGTTTTTCAGGTGAATGGAGCAATGCTCGCTCCACTTTAAAAGTGGACTTAAGGGAGACATCCAGACTTAGTGATGGTGTTTTGAAAGGGGAGGCTAAAGAACTGGATATTCCATTTTGGGGGCAAACTAAACAGCATGCTTTCATTGGGATATATATAGAGGGGGAGGAAGGTATTGTTATCAATAAAGTAAATGTAATTGATAAAGTAAGTGGTAAATTAATACAAGTCATTAACCCACAATTGAATGGCTGTGAATTTGGTTCATATATGACGTCTATTTTTCAAAACTTAGAAAACGATGGAGCTCAGATTCACCTGAATTGTTACAGTATTGGGCCGGATATTAGTGTTAATTACATATTTAATAAGCAAACACAGAAATATGACATGATTACAGAGTAAAGCAATATTATTTTGGACTTTTATACTGACTTAGGCGTTTAGAGGATATCTAAAAAATCAGCAGAACTGATTTTAAAAGCTAAAGGATATCAGAAGAATTCTTATGTATCTAAAGTCAGTAATGCAAATAGTGTTACAGTTGAATATGGTTGTGATCTGGTAATCACACCAGTAAATGGTACTATATCAAGGATATCCTGCTGTTTAAATGCAGCGGTGTGTTACAGATTACTGGTCGTGATAATTACACCAAATGAATACGAAAAATGCTTCATGATGAATACAATAATCGCCTGATAGTAAATTACATAATGGATGATGACATGACTCATTGTATAAATGCAGTTGAAGATCAAGAGCAGTTGTTATCACGTATTGCAGAAATCAGAAAGGATTATTACCGTTCTTTAACTATAACCAACGGTGAACCTAATGCACAGATTAAATTCCTCAATGGCTGGATAAATAGAGTTAATGATTGTTTGAGGGTTGATATATGAAAAGAATATTATTGCTTTTAATTTTTATTTCATTTCACTCAATAGCTAATTTTTCTGGTCATTGGGTAAAGGAGAATGACTCACAATCGCTAACATTGGATTTAGACGAAGATGGTGCTCATCTTGTTGGTAAATATTGCTTTATAACTAATGACGGAAATAGAATTGACTGTTCTGAAGGCAATGATAGAAACATTAACGGTATAATCAAAGATAATGTTGGAATTGTGGACTTTGAAAGTACATTTGGGGGTATTGGTCAGGCAACTATATCAATTAAAAAGAATGTCCTTAAATATACCATCACTAATCCTACTCCATTTGTGAATGCTAATATGTCTGTGCCCAATGTGATATTTTAAAAAAAAATAGTGCAAGTCTCAGGCAAAGATGTAAGTATCCCGCATAATCGTGCCATTCATATTTAGAGATCATCCGGCATAATCAATCTGCCAACGAAGGAGATCGCTATGCGTAAAGCCCGTTTTACTGAGCATCAGATCATCGCTGTGATTAAGTCAGTTGAAGCCGGACGAACCGTTAAAGATGTCTGCCGGGAGGCCGGTATCTCTGAAGCCACCTACTACAACTGGAAGTCCAGATACGGCGGCATGGAGGCTTCTGATATTAAAAAAATCAAGGATCTTGAGGACGAGAACCGCCGCCTCAAACAGATGTTTGCTGACCTGCGTCTGGAGAACCGGGCGCTGAAAGACGTTATCGAAAAAAAGCTTTAAAACCAGCCTTTAAGCGTGAGCTGGTCACTCATCTGATAACGACATTCGGACTCAGTATCCGTCAGGCCTGCCGGAGTCTGAACCTGAGCAGAACGGTTTATCATTACCGCCCGGATACCACGCGTGATGAACCCGTTATTGCCGCCCTGCAGGCTGCGGCTGAGCGATACCCGCGATACGGCTTTCCGAAGCTTTTCCAGATTCTGCGACGGCAAGGATACTCGTGGAATCACAAAAGGCTCCACCGTATTTACTGTCTGCTGAAGCTGAATTTTCGCCGTAAGGGCAAACAACGACTGCCGGTACGCAATCCCTCACCACTGGCTACGCCAGAAGCGCTGAACCAGAGTTGGTCTGTCGATTTTATGCATGATGCGCTGGCCTGTGGCCGTCGTTTTCGCACGTTCAATGTCGTTGATGACTTTAATCGTGAGGCGTTATCGATTGAAATCGATCTGAATCTGCCAGCTCTGCGAGTGGTCCGTGTACTTGACAGGATCGCGGCAAACCGCGGTTATCCGGTCATGCTGCGCATGGATAATGGTCCGGAATTTATCTCTCTGGCGCTGGCTGAATGGGCAGAGATACACGCAGTAAAACTGGAGTTCATCCAGCCGGGTAAGCCGACGCAGAACGCTTTCATTGAGCGTTTTAACAGGACATACCGTACAGAAATACTCGATTTTTATCTGTTCAGAACGCTGAATGAAGTACGGGAAATTACGGAGAAATGGTTATCAGAATATAACTGTGAACGCCCGCATGAATCACTGAACAATATGACACCGGAGGAATACCGACTTCACCATTATTTGGCCGGGTTCTCAAAAAATGCATGGAACTAAAACGGGTCTATTTACAAAGAATCCACTAAAATCATTACTTGCTCATTACCTGGAGAGGGAGGTAAAGAAGCTTCATTCTTCATTGATAATATTACAAAAGAAATTAATTATAGTTTTGAAAAGAATGGTAAAACAGAGTTAAAAGTGGTTTTTAATGAAAGGAATAACCTGAGGCACACCAAAGATAGCAAAATGAGAATTACTTATTATGGCTTCAAGCGCGGCAAATACAATTATGTCATTAATGTAATCGAAGGTTCTGAAAAAAATAAATATACAATATCGTTTGATATCAAGAAAAATGGAAGGATTATTCAATCCAGTGATTGCTTACCGAGTTCATTTAGACACGATAGTATTATAAGTAATATATACTTGATATTCCTTACATGAATGAGGAAAGATTTAATTTTCCATAAGCCCCCCAACAAAAATAAATTTCATTTTAACTCATCGAAGAGTTTTAAATTTAATGTTAATGCATTGATTGTTAAATTGGTGAATAAGATAGCCAGGTGTCAGGTTAGCGACTGGGATGGAGAGGTATATGGATATACCAGGACGGAGGAAAAGAAATATTAGTCAGTTCTGGAATGGCTTACATGCTTCAGTGCGTCTTACCATCTAAGGAAAATAGGATATATATCAAAGAAAAACAAAAAGGCGAAAGAAATTGCATTAAAAACCATTTCTGAATATCCGAGCGGAATTTTCATGAAAGTCAAAGCAAAAAATAAATAAAATTTATTTTATTTTTCGCGTAATAATAAGACCAGTGCTTAGCTTGTTTCCGGAGATAAGGTAAGGGTTATACGGATTTCACAAGATAATAAATGGGTAAATATTGGTTATATCAATACCAAAGGTTTACCTCTTATATTCTGGATCAACGCTGAAACACTTGAATAATAAATATTAATTTATTCCGCCCTGTAAACAATAAATTAATGGAGATACAAATGTTGCAAATTATTCGAAAAGGCGACAAAACCACTCACGGCGGTTCAGTCATGACCTGTTCTGACACCATGATATTTGGTGGGATTGGCGTGGCGCGTAAAGGTGATATGGTTTTCTGCCCGATACCTCTACATGGTCCGACAACCATCATCGAAGGTAATCCTGATTATCTTGATAACGGGATCCCGGTCGCCTTTCACGGCCATAAATGTGGTTGTGGCTGTACATTGATCAGCTCTTTTGCTTCTGCAAAGGTTGCCTGAGTATGCCAGTCCTGCTGGATGCTATCCCTGAAAAGGCGTCGAAGGTTCCACGACCTGATACCCGCCGATGGCTGCTGTTCCTGGCATTTGTCATGTCAGGAGGAATTGCGTTAACGCTCTGGAACTGGACGGCAGAACGCACTGGCTTTATTTTCTGGTTTACTGCACTGGGATTGCCTTTCTGTCTCTGGGGGCTTCTTTTCTCCCTGCGCAGGTTTGCATATAAAGTAGAGCAGGTAGGGGCTGAGTCCAGGAATGCGGAACGCGAAGCGCTTATTGATAGCGAAACTTGTCGTGGTCAGCGCTGTGGCTGGATACTCGATACCTATGTTCAACACTTTTCAGGAAATACTCCCGCTGCACTGGTTAAAGCTGTTAATCATACTGTTCCAGCTTCAGAGACCTCCACGCCACGTGGTTCCAAATCTGCTGTCAGGTATGCAGCCTTACCCAGTTTTCAGACAGCTCTGGATACAGAACTCATCTCTGTAACGTCAACACTCGTCGCCCATGTACAAAAAATTACCGACATCCTTTCGCAGGATATTCCTTGCTGCCTGATGCTGGACTGTGACGATGATATCCGTCCCGGACTGGAGGAGCACTTCAGAAATGAACTCACGGCCAGAACCGGGAGAGTTTTCAGAGTCCTCGCAGGCAAAGGTCTGGCGGGATTTGATGCCTGGCTTGATCAGCGCTGGAACACTCCAGGCATTCTTGCAGAGGTGACGTTTTCATTGCCCGCGCAACCTGATGAAGGTGACGCCGATGCCATTACTCTTGTGGTGTTCAGCAACCGTAAGGCTGCTGGCTATCCAGATGCAGTATGCCTTCATCGCCCAGAAAAGGGTAAGGAAGTCCAGCTTGTAAAAACGCTGGACAGGGCGCTGTTATGGGCCGCAACAGCCCCTGAGGCACTAAAAACGGCCTGGTATACAGGTCCAGTCCTTTCAGGCGGAAGTGGATGGAATATGGCTTGTGAAGATAACGGGGTAACATTCAGCTTGTCAAAAGACAATCATGGAATTGATTCCGTTCTGGGATATGCCAGCCGCGCCGCCCCCTGGCTCGCTGTTATTCTTGCCTCAGTGGCATGCAGAGATAATGGCCCGCAGGTTATCGCCGCCCAACCCACCGCTGACAAAGACGACGTCTGGATCGCTGTCATCACCAAAGAAGAAGTTCGCAAGGAATCGCCCAAGAATGTCTAAGGTAAAAGTAAAAACTCTCATCGGCTCCGTTGTAACTGTCGCCTTTTTCCTGACAGCCATCGTGGCATTTCTGTTTTATGCCTTTCCGGAAAACGTAGCTTCGGCCACCGGCTTCGGTCCGTATGACGGCCAACGGATACTCACATTCTGCGCCATACTGGTTGCCACGTTGTTTTTACTCGGCTGGCTGACGGAGAAGGCTTTCGACCTCGCCGGTAAATCTGGGTTGTATTTCCAGTGGGGACGGAAAAAGGCTGAGAGCGTCACTCCGGTAATGAGCACCATTCCCGGTGAAGAAGACGACGATGAACCGGTCTTCAGCGAAGACGCCGTATCCGAACACCTGCGCTTTCGCTATGGACGTCGCTGGAAGCGTAGAGTGCGACTCCTTCTGGTGATGGGCAACCAGGACGACGTTCACAAAGCTGCCCCGGGCCTGTGTAATGACCTCTGGCAGGAAGGCGACGGCAATGTGCTGATTTATGGCGGTGACGCGCAGTCACTTCCGGACGAGATCTTCCTTTCAAAACTGAAGCGCCTGCGATCCGGGCAACCGGTTGATGGCATCATTCAGGTGATGAGTATTTCAGCCCTTCCAACGGATGGCGAACGGGATGCCCTCCTGCGTTACCGTCAGAAAGCCGACCATCAGTTGGGCTGGCAGGTGCCTGTCTGGCTGTGGCTGACTGACAACGCCACCGATGCTCAGCAGGGCGCGGAAACTGCTGCGACAGGGGTCATATTCGGGCCTGATGGCACCGTGAAAGACGCGGGTGAAGGGTTTTCTACATTGGCACTGCATCTGCAAAAAGCAGGTATGGCACAGATACTGAATAATCCGGCTGATTTCGGTCTGCTTCAGTTATCCCTCCAACTGCGGCAGGAGCTGAAAGCCAGTCTGGATGTTTTGCTCGGCGGGCTGATGCAGGGATCTGCGGTCTGGCGTTTACGCGGTGTCATGTTCAGTCCTGAAGTGGCCGTTGTCGGTTCGGTCCCAAACACACGCCCCGACACACTGACCTGGAAAGCCGTCATTGATGACTGTGATGCCGTCAGCGGCAGGAAGCTGGGCTTCGACTGGCTGAAGATGCTGCGGTTAATTCTGCTTTCCCTGATTGTCCTGTGGGGGGCCGCTACACTGCTGTCTCTGATCGTTAACCGTACTCAGATTTATCAGGCGCAGGAAACGGCAAGACAGGCAGCGGATACTGCAAAATCACTGGCTGAACGTCTGCACAATCAGCTCGTACTCCAGCAGGCCATTGCCCGTCTGCAACATCGTGAGACGACCGGCGCGCCATGGTACACACGATTTGGTCTTAATCAGGACAGCGACACGCTGGCCGCACTCTGGCCGCTGTATGCGAAAAATAACGCACAGCTAATGAGGGATGCTACAGCAGACAGTCTCAGGCAGCAGCTGAATGCCTTTGTGCAACTACCTCCTGCCAGTGATGCCCGTACGCAGGGCACACAGCATACATATGACATACTCAAAAGTTATCTGATGCTGGCGCGTCCGGACAAAGCGGACGCCGGCTGGCTGGCAAAAAACGCGCTGAAAGCCTTACCGAAACGCCAGAATGTGCCGGATGGCATATGGCAGAACATCGCACCGAAACTGCTGGGTTTTTATGCGCAAAACCTCCCGGCTCATCCGGAATGGAAAATTAAGCCTGATGCCCAATTAATCAGCACAGTCCGTCAAATTCTGCTTAAGCAAATTGGCCAGCGGAACGCTGAGTCCGGGTTATATCAGGAGATGCTTAAGCGCGTGGCCAGCAACTGGCCTGATTTAACGCTTGCTGATATGACTGGCGACACCGATGCCTCAACGGTATTCAGCACTGATGAAGTCGTTCCTGGAATGTTTACGCGTCAGGCCTGGGAAGAGCAGGTACAGGATGCGATTGATGAGGTCGTGAAAACCCGCCGCGATGAAATTGACTGGGTACTGTCGGACAAGACCCATCAGACAGGGAGCGATATCTCCCCGGAGGCGCTGAAGGCCCGCCTGACTGAACGCTATTTCACCGATTTTGGTAACGCCTGGCTCAACATGGTCAACAGCATACAGTGGCAGGAAGCCACGTCACTGTCTGAGGCGATTGCCCAGCTCAGTCTGATCGGCGATGTCCGCCAGTCCCCGCTAGTGGCACTGATGAACACGCTGGCCTGGCAGGGGAAAACAGGGCAGAAAGGTGAGGCTCTGGCTGATTCAATCGTGGACTCAGCGAAAAAGCTGATCGGTCAGAAAAAAAATGCCAGACAGTTTATTGAACAGGCACAGGGCCCTAAAGGTCCGCTTGATGGCGTGTTTGGACCGCTGATGGGGCTTATGGAAGGTAAAGAGGGTACCGGTGCCAACGGTAACCTCAGTTTCCAGTCCTGGCTGGCCCGCGTAACTCAGGTGCGGCTGAAGCTTCAGCAAGTCACCAGCGCCCCGGATCCGCAGGCTATGTCGCAGATGCTGGCCCAGACAGTATTCCAGGGCAAAGCCATCGATCTGACCGATACCCGCGACTACGGCAGTCTGGTTGCGGCGAGTCTGGGGCAGGGGTGGAATGGATTTGGCCAGTCGTTATTTGTGCAACCGCTTGATCTGGCCTGGCGGCAGGTAATTGCCCCGGCTGCGGGTAGCCTCAATGTCCGCTGGCAGACAACCATTGTCGATCAGTGGAATAAGGCCTTTGCGGGACGGTACCCGTTTAAAGCCACCGGCAGCGATGCCTCCCTGCCGCTACTGGCTCAGTTCCTGCGTAGCGACTCGGGTCGAATCACTACCTTCCTGAAAACTAATCTCGGCGGGATCCTCCGCCAGGAAGGGAATCGCTGGGTCGTTGATCCTTCCGCAAGTCAGGGGATGGTTGTGAGTCCGGATTTTCTCCGGGCGATTAATCAGCTGGCGGAACTGTCAGATATCATGTTCTCTCAGGGCGATGCGAGTGTTCACTTCGAACTGATGGCGCGTCCTTCACGGGATGTTGCCAGAGTGCAGCTTACCCTCGATGAGCAGAACCTGGATTACTTCAATCAGATGGAAAGCTGGCAGAGCTTCACCTGGCCGGGGAATACTTACTATCCAGGTGTGTCGCTCATCTGGCGTAGTGTAAACAGCGGTATGCAACTCTTCGCCAGTAACCAGGGTAACTGGGGCTTCATTCGCCTGCTGGACAAAGCCCTGATCACTCCACTCGATGCCAGCCGTACACAACTGGTGTGGATCACCGCCGATGGCAATCCTCTGAAGTTCATCATGCGCAGCGAGCTGGGCGACGGTCCGCTAGCCTTACTAAAGCTACAGGGATTTACGCTGCCCGCGTCCATTTTTAACGTTGCTGCTGGCACTGAAGGTGTTGAGTAAATATGAACAGAGGCATTCATCCTGTGCTGGCCTTTGCTAAACAGGTAGATGGCTGGTCTTCAGGTGTATTCAGTCAGGTTGATAAGTGGCGGGAAACCGATTCACTTGCCCCATGCCGGTAGATGACGTTTCGCCAGTGCTGACGCTGGAAGACTCGGAGCCCGCTCTGTTGTTTGAAGTCCTGGCCCAACGCCTGAAGCTGCTACGAATGAAAGCCGGTCACAGTGAATCTGATAAAGCCCGTTGGTGGGTCTGATCGCCATTGACCCGGCCAGTGCCATGGTGCTCTGTGGCTAATATTCTCTTTAATAATTTTCAGGAATACCATGCATGGATGATTTAACCCTTCGCTATTACGAAGCAGAGATGCGCTATCTGCGTGAGGCGGGCAAAGAGTTCGCCCGTGCCCATCCGGATCGGGCAGCGATGCTTAATCTGGATAAACCCGGCGCCCGCGATCCTTATGTAGAGCGCCTGTTTGAAGGTTTTGCCTTCCTGATGGGCCGTTTGCGTCAGAAGCTGGATGATGACCTGCCGGAACTGACCGAAGGGCTGGTGAGTCTGCTGTGGCCACACTATATGCGGACCATCCCGTCGCTGGCTATCGTCGAATTCTCTCCTGACTGGCGTGGCCTTCGTCAGGCTGAACTTCTTGCCGAAGGTTTCTCCGTACAATCACGCCCTGTCGGGCCGCATAAAACCGCCTGCCAGTACCGGACGACTCGCGATGTTCCTCTGCAACCACTGCATCTTGCGGATGCCCGCCTTCATACTGAAACCGATGGCCGCTCTGCTATCCGTTTGCGCTTCGAATGCCCTGAAAAAGTGGACTGGAGCAAAGCCGGGATCGACAAAGTCGCCATATTCCTCAACGCAGAGAGTCCGATCAGTTCAGCACTCCACCTGGCATTGACCCGTCGCGTTCACGCCATGTACGCCCGCCATTCAGGGACATACACCGAACGTCATCAGTTTGATGGCTGGTGCAAACCCATGGGCTTTGACGACAATGACGGCCTGTGGAAGAAAGCCGATACTGCCTTCAGTGGTTACCAGCTGCTGCTGGAGTATTTCAGCTTCCGACCGAAATTTATGTTTGTTGAACTGCGTGGCCTCGACACCATCGGGCTAACTGAAGCCAGCTCCTGGTTTGAAATCGACATCGTGCTCAGTGAAGCCTGGTCATCCGATCTGCCTTTTGAAACGGAAAACTTCCGGCTGCACTGTGCACCGGTCATCAACCTCTTCACCCTGGAGGCCGATCCGCTGACGCTTAACCCGCTGGATAACGAATACCTGCTCAGGCCGTTGCGTCTTCAGGATGGTCACACCGAGATTTACAGCGTCGATGATATCCATGGCGCGGTAAAGAATGGCAAACACCCCTATGTACCGTTCACCAGCTTCCGGCACCGGGGCGGTATGATGCGCCACGATGCCCCTGAACGTTATTACCACACCCGCGTGAAACGCGGCCCCTCTGGCCTGTATGACACCTGGTTGATTCTCGGGGGGCGTTCGTTCGAGCTGGAGCAGCTGTCCGATAAACCAGAATCCCTTTCGATGCGAATAACCGGTACCAACGGGCAGCTTCCGCGCACAGCGCTGGAAAGTACGCTCCTGGACAGGGTGGCAAAAACCGGCAAAGTGCCCGTCAGGGTACTGAACGTCACCGCACCGACGATACCGCTGTATCCCCCTGCAAACGACCGTTTTCACTGGCGGGTGATGAGCCACCTCGGCTCAAACTTCCTCAGCATGATGGACAATCCGGAAGTCCTGCGGGGAACGCTGGCGCTGTACGACTGGACCGATGATGAAATGAACCGACGTCGGCTTGAAGCTATCGTCGCCGTGAAGCACACCCTGCTCCGCCGTTTTGAGAAGGGCTTTATGCTCCGGGGAGTAGACATAGAGGTCACGCTGAACATGGATAATTTTGCAGGCGAGGGGGATGTGAATCTCTTCGGCGAAATGCTGCACCGGTTCTTCGCGCGCTACGCTGATATTCACCTCTTCAACCAGCTTACGCTGGTGCTGCAACCGACAGGAAAACGACTGAGATGGCGCGAGAATCACAGCCAGTACGTCCCGGGCTAACACTAGTCCTGAGCAAAGATATCTGGCGGGCCAATTTTTATCGTTTCTGCCAGCTGCTGGAGCAGGAAAATCCGGACGCGCCGAAACTGGGCGCCTCCAGCCATCCAGCCAACGATCCGGTCCGCTTCAGGCCCTGGCCTGGTATGGGTTTCCCGGTCAGTACCCTCAAAGCGGTGGAGACTGACGAAGACCACCCGGAATTACCCCCAACGGTCCGTACGACATTTTTGGGGATATATGGCGTGGACTCCCCTCTGCCGACGTCCTGGCTGGACGACATTGCGCAGCGCCGCGAAGGGCACGAGGCAGTTACCTCGTTTCTGGATATTTTCAGCCACCGTATCACCACCCAGTATTATCGGATCTGGCGGAAATACGCCTGGCCGGCCACCTTCGAGGCAGGTGGCCGCGATGCCACATCTCAGTGTCTGCTGGGGCTGGTCGGCCTTGGTATACCGGGCACCGCTGAACAGGTGGCAACGCCGGTTTCACGCTTTCTGGCCTTGCTGGGTACCATGCGATTACCCACCCGCAATGCAGAAGGCATTCGGGCCCTGGTAAGCCTACTGGCACCGAATACCCGGGCAATTATCACCGAGCCCGATCCGGTTAAGGTCCATATCGATAACCGTAGCGGGTTGGGTACCGGGAACCGCATCTGTCTTTCTCAGCGAGCCACGCTGGGTAAAACGGCAAAGGAAGCATGCAGTCGGGTACTGGTGACGCTGGAGACAGAAGATCCGGAGGAAGCCGAAGGGTGGTTACCAGGTGGTTTCCTCCATACCGATTTACTGGTCCTGCTGCGCGTTTATCTCGGCTACCGCAGTGACGCCCGACTGCGCCTCACCGTACCCGTACGATTGTTGCCTGAGCCACGCCTTGGCAAAGGCAGACGTATCCAGCTGGGCCGCACCGGCTTGCTGGGCCTGAAAGCAGGCAAGCTCAGCAATAGTCGGGGAAGTCTGACCGTCAGTCTGGGCTGCTATGAAGGGTTGCAATGTTCTGCGCTACCGTCCGCTGAAGACGGGCACTACCGCTTCGAATAATCACGTACTCCCACTCTCAATAAAGGAACTTTTGAATGGCAACAGTAACCCGTTGGTGGGCGCTGACGCTTATTGCCTGTAGCCTGCTCGCTGGCTGCGGTCTGACTCAGACTGTCACGGACGGTACGGTCAGCATCACGAAATCCATCTTCTACAAGAAAATCAAAACGCTGCATCTGGATTTTACCCCGCGTACGGCCATTAACGCTGATGGCGCACAGACACCGCTGGCAACGATGGTGAGAGTTTATCAGCTCAGGGATCGTAAAGCGGTTGATGCCGCCGATTACCAGACACTGCTGCGCAATGCCGATACGGTACTTAAAGACGACGTACTGGCGTCTAAAGAGCTGCTGGTGATGCCAGAAGGCAGCATGACACTCAATATGCCCATGGATGAAGACGCTCAGTTCGTGGCGGTGGTGGGATTATTTAACCGCCCGGATCAGAAGGACAACCGCTGGCGCCTGGTGCTGACCCGTGACGATCTGGACCCGGACAACCCCCGCACGATTGAACTGGGTGATGGCTGGCTCAGCCTCGTGCCGGTGAAGGAGTGACGTGATGGATAACTGGTTAGCGCTTTTTGACGGACAGACCCGATATTTTCTGGATATTTTTGACAGCTCAGTGAAGCCGGATGTTCTGCGCTTTTACGGCAGGGAAGCACTGAGCGAACCCTTCAGCTGGGACATCGAGTTCACAACGCTTCAGGCGAATATCCCCCCGGAAGAGGTGCTGATGAAATATGCCTCTTTCCGGATGCGGAGCGGTAAAAGTGTGCACGGCATGGTGACCCGCCTGGAATGGCTTTCCACCTCAAAGGACCAGTCTCACTACCGGCTTACGATCAGTTCGCGCCTGGCGCTCCTGGGATATACCCGACAGTGCGTGGTCTATCAGAACCAGTCTGTTCCTGAGGTGGTTGAGCAGGTGCTGCGTAAACACGGTCTGGAAGGTCCCGATTTTGAATTCAGACTGGAGCGCACCTACCCACCACGTGAAATTATCACTCAGTGGCGGGAAACGGATTTGCAGTTCATTCAGCGCATTCTGTCTGAGGTGGGTATTTACTGGCGTACGGAGATGGACGACGTGCGCGGTCTGGATACTTACATACTGGCCGACAGCCAGCTTAACTATCAGTTTGATGTGCAGTTGCCCTACAGCGAGCCGTCGGGGTTGTTCGACAGTGTGGCAGAATCGGTCTGGGATGTGCGGACCTGGCACAACATTGCCACCGGCACTGTCACCACGCGTGATTACAACTACCGGACAGCCACCATGCCGATGAATGCGGCGGTCAGCGTGCGTAATGATGTGGTCACCACCGGGGAGCATTACCGCTACGCAGCCCCTTATCGTGAAGCGGGAGACGATGCCAGCCCGGAGCCGGAAACCGAATCTGGCGCGTTCTGGGCCCGACTTCACCACGAGCGGGAGCTCAACAGGTCGGCCCGTATTCACCTGTTCAGCAATGCTGCACACCTCACACCCGGGCAGGTGCTGGAGCCGCAGGGCGATGTCATTACGGCCCTGCAAGAGGGCGTCATCCTTACGCTGGTGACCTTCCGGGGCGCCCGTGATTCCCGTCTGCATGTGTCGGTCTGGGGCCAGCCTTACACCGAACGTTACTGCTTCCGTCCGGCAGAGATCCCGCGTCCGGTCATCGCGGGTACGCTTCCGGCACGGATCGAAAGTCGCGAAAAAAATGATACCTACGCACATCTGGATGAGCAGGGGCGCTATCGGGTGAAGCAGGACTTCGACCGGGAGGGGACGGAACCCGGTTACGGCTACCTTTGGCTGCGGATGGCGAAGCCTTATGCCGGTGAAACGCTGGGCTGGCATACGCCGCTCATCGATGGCACCGAAGTGGCGATTGCGTACAGCAATGGCGATATTGATCTGCCGTACATCGCCTGTGCACTACACGACTCCGAACATCCCGATCTTGTGAACCGGGACAATCATACCCGGAACATCCTCCGGACACCGGCCAACTCAAAATTGCGGATGGAAGACAAGCGTGGTGAGGAGCACATCAAACTCGCCACGGAATACGGTAAAACGCAGCTCAACAACGGGCACCTGGTGAACAGCAAAGGACAACTTCGCGGTAAAGGCACAGAGCTGCGCACCGATGAGTGGGGAGTCCTGAGAGCAGGAAAGGGACTCTTTGTCGCTGCGGATGTCCAGGCGAAAGCGCAGGGTGATGCTCTGGACATGGATGCTGCATTGAAGGAAATCGACAGGCTTAATCAGCAACTGCAACAACTGGAAATGGCCGCAGAAAAGGCCCTGGCGCTGAAGGGGGATGTCGACAGCCAGATACAGATGTTTGAGCAGCGGCTGAAACCGCTCAATGAAGCGGTGCTTTTCTCGGCGCCGGAAGGCATGGCACTGACCAGTGGAGAAGATATGCAGCTGGCCGCGGGCCGGAACCTTGCGCTTAACGCCGGAGAAGACTTCAGTGCTGGAGTGATGGGCAATGCGACCGCTTTGACCGGGGAGAAGCTGGGGCTCTTTGCCCGCACCGGTCAACTGAGCCTGAAATCCGGGGAAGGGCCAATAGATGTCCAGGCGCAAAACGCCAGTATGCGGTTGTTCGCTGAGAAGAAGCTGACGCTGAGCTCAGCGAGTGACATCTCCTTTGCCGGAAAAAAACGTATCACGCTGATTGGTGGTGGCAGTTATCTGAAGCTTGAGGCCGGGAAGGTCGAGTATGGTACGACAGCGTCGTATGTACGGAAGGTGAAAAGGACGATGGCGGCATCAGCCAGTGCTAAACCTCCGGAGGCCTTATCCTTACCGCCTCCAGCGACCATGAGAGAATTCAATCCCGAAACGCTCACCCCGTGGGTGACGCCGGTGTATGCAAAATCCTGCCTGAAGGAGAAAGGCTGCACGGATGCCGGTACTGCCGAAGAGCCCGTTGATAACTTTGGACAGATGACAATTTTTGCCCAGCCTGTCGAGGACGACTGCTGCGGTTATGGCCATCAGCATGAGCATGCAGATGATGAAGTCGTTCAGCATGCCCAGTCAGCCAAAAAGCGTAAGCCTGACGCCGGGGGCGCTCAGGCAACGGCTGCACCACTTGCTCTTGGGGCTGCTACGGGCGTGATGACCCAGGTCTGGGGAGAATGGTCCCTGACCGGCGTATTGGGCGCGGCCCGGGGAATTCCGTATGTAGGAGCGATGATGTCCGCACTCTACGTTCCATCTGCGGGCGAGGGGAGTGACAGGGTTCCTGGCCGGGATGAATTCTGGTACGAGGAAGAGCTGCGGCAGAAAGCCATCACCGGGGCAAAAGCGACAACCCGGGTGAGATTCTTCTGGCGCCAGGATGAACAGGGCAACATGCGGGTCTATGGCGTCCATACGGGTGAAGGTACCCCGTATGAAGGTGTCCGCACAGCAAACATGGTGTGGAATAGTGAGCATAATCAATATGAGTTCACTCCAGCTCACGGTGCCGATGGTCCGCTGATTACCTGGACGCCAGAGAGACCTGAGGGCAGTGACCTTCCCTCACATACCGGCAGCGACATCAAGCCAATAGACCAGGCAACAATACTCGTCACGCCAATTCCTGACGGTAAAGATGAATACACGACACCACCTTTCCCGGTGCCGGAAGAACGCGATCTTAACGATTACATTCTGGTGTTCCCTGCGGATTCAGGGATTAAGCCGATTTATGTTTATCTCAAAACCGCGAGGGATGAGCCAGGTGTGGCAACAGGGAAGGGGGAGACGCTATCAGGTTCAGAGAAATGGCTTGAGGCTGCGAGCTCTGGTCTGGGGGCACCTGTACCTGCGCAGGTTGCTGATAAACTTAGAGGAAAACCCTTCCGTAACTTTGACCATTTTAGAGAAGAGTTTTGGCTTGCTGTGGCAGAATGTCCTGAATTGATGAGTCAGTTTAAAAGGGTTAACCAGATGGAAATAAGAGATGGGAATGCTCCTTTCAGCATAGTGCCAGAACAAGTTGGTGGAAGAAAAAGATTTGAAATACACCATATAGAACGTATTATTGATAGTGGGGCTGTTTATGACTTTGAAAACATGCGCGTAAACACAGTTAGAAATCATATTAATTTACACTCAAAGAAAAATAGGTGATTTATGGAGTTTAAGCCAAAGCTTGAGGATTATACAGAGGATGAGTTCAGAACCTTTTTAAATGAATTTTTCACGAACCCAAAAAAATTAAAAGGAAAAGAGCGGCAGCAGTATATAGATAATTTAGTTGCGCACTTTGACCTAATTGTAAATCACCCTGAAGGTAATGGATTGTTATTCTATCCCCCAGACGACCGTGAAGATAGCCCTGATGGGGTGATCGGGGAAATAATAAGATGGAGAAAATCCCAAGGGCTTCCACTTTTTAAAGATAGTTAAGAATTAATACCTGAACTCAATATGGCTATCTGATGAGATAATCTAACCAAACATTTCTGCTTGCACATTATGAGGAATGCAAAGCTGATTATGATTAACAATAGGTGTGTTAAAAACAAATTGGAAGATTATACTAAAAATAAATTCATGAAAATCTTGAATGAATTTTACTCAGAACATAGATCATCGTCATCACCTAAGGGTAACGAGCTAGAAACTTATTTAGATAATCTCCTTGATATGTTGACTGTACTGGTTGGGACCGGAGAAGTTAGTGACTTTATATACTACCCAGACACACCTGAAAATGATTCGCCTGAAGGTGCATTAAATGAAATAATTAAATGGAGAAAATATCAAGAGCTTCCATTATTTAAGGACTTCTAGGTCAAAGAATCATGAATAGAATATCATCATGACTGCTGCGTAACGGTCTTAATTTAGTAACAAAAATGGACTTGTTGGGGAATGATATTCGGAGTCGCTGGATATTATGGAGCGGACTTGGTTGCGGATTATATTGATGAAAATTAATTTCGATCGTTTATTTAGCAAAAAAAAAATAACCTTCAGGATATCTATTCTGAAAATACCTTTATCACAATCCCAGACTCAGAAAGAAGATACCCACCATTCTTTTTTGTTGGGAGCGGGGTATATGCATACTCAACCAGGTTCATGATTAAATCCGATGACTTAGCAAAGCTAGTTGATACGATCGAGGAAAGGTTCAACAAAAAGATAACCAGCAATAAAGCTATTTATTCGCTCAAAAACAGCACTCTTCACTATTATCAATTTAAAGAATTTGGTCAAACAGCAGTAGATATAATAACTAATGACAACAACCTCATTGATAATATTTACGCTTTATATTTAGAACCACCGCTACCGAGCACTGTATTCCCTAACCGGGATGTAGAAACATTCGGAAGTCTACAAGGCGATATAGAAGCATGGTGGAGTATATATTGGCACCCTTTCTGGGGGAGGCTATCTCTGGAAAAGAAAAAACATTACGTAGAGCAAAAAAATTTATCTAATGAGCTAAAGGAATTCCTACTTCTCCATAACTAACATCATTCCCGCAAAATGACTTTCGCCCAAGATGATCTCTGAGGTTTATGCCATGCGGTCTGGCGCAGACCAGTGTGAATGGTAAAATCGGCATCACGATTTCAACATAAATTTATTCACTATGGTAAATAGGAGACACGAAATGATAAATGTAACTGAGATGAGCGAAAACATTTCCAATTATACATAAAACGAATTCACCGAAATTGTAAGTGAATTCTATCCCGAGCAAGTATCAAAAAAATCATTAAGCAATACAGAATTAGAAAATTATTTGGACAAGCTTTTGGATAAAATCATTTACTTAGTTGGCTCAGTTACTGCGAGTGATTTTATATATTACCCTAACACCCAGAAGAAGACAATCCAGAATCCGTAATTAAGGAAATAAAAAATCAAGAAAAAACCATGGATTAGCTCTTTTTAAAGATTAATAAAACCACACAAAATGAATAGAAGGTAATTTATGGAACTTAAAAACTCATTTTCAGAATATACACAACAAGAATTTTTGCTTTTTTGAATGAATTTTTTAAGAATTCAAGAAAAGCAAAGCCAAAGGGGGAATCTCTTAGTGATTATTTGACAAAATTATCGAATCACTTTGACAAAATCACGGAGCATCCTGAAAAGAGCGATTTAATATTTCACCCAAAGGATAATTCAAAATGTACTCCAGAAGGATTGATTGAGGCAGTTTTAAACTGGAGAATATCCCAAAGCCTTCCTATTTTCAAAGATATTTAAACTAGAACGTTATAACCCTATGTAATTCCAAGAGTAAATGACACTTTATTAAATCCATAATTACAGACAGAAAAATATGTTTGAATTTATGCGTACGTTTAATGATTACACTGAAAATGAATTTCTCGAATTCTTACATGAATTTAGAAAAGCAACAAGGAAAGATAAGTTTCTAAAAGGGAAAGAATTAGATACTTACTTAGATAAGCTCATGTACCATTTCATAGTTATTACTGAGCACCCTAAGCAAGGAGACCTAATAGCCTATCCTGAATCACCAGAAGACGGGAACCCCAATAATATTATCAAAATTGTGAGGGTGTGGAGAAAATCTCAAGGCCTCCCACTTTTTAAAGACTCTGAAGCGGATTCTTGAGGTCTAAATGTCCAATAGAAAATCCCCATCGTTATATGAAATTCTCACTGGCAACTTTACAGGGGATCTTCCCCTTGAAGTTGTAAACGAAGAAGACCAGGTCATTTTATCCGTGCTGGATAACATCCAGCGTATCTTGAACGCCCGGGCCGGGACCATATCTCATCTACCAGATTATGGTTTGCCGGATATGACCAAAATTCTGCAAGGCATGCCCGGAACAGCCCACGAGCTAATCGATACGCTGGCCGGTGTTCTACTCAAGTATGAACCACGTTTGCAGTCCCTTAATGTAACTTTATTCGAACAGCAAGTGCCCGGGGAGCTGCGTTACGCCATAGATGCGGAACTGAGAGGTATCGGACTTGTACGGTATGGGACCGAGTTTATGCCAGAGGGAAAGGTGATGATCAGACACTTGAAACAGCAGCAAAATCTGTAAAAACATCAATTTATCTAATCAATTCATACCCTCATTTCCATATTCTCGGCTTAACCGACCGTGCAACCTCAACACATTGGTTTCAATTGCCGTCAACACGTTCTCCGGAAAATCTGCCGATAATGAAGTCTTCACGTTATCCAGTGCTGCGGGAATCATTCTGGCAAAGTCACTCAGGATTTCATGCATCTGCACTTCCGGGAATTTCAGTGCCTTTGCTGTCGCCAAAAAATGTCGCGGATAAATTTTATTGATTACCGTTTTCTGCCTTTGGATGCATTAAGCCCCATTGCCAGTTTGAGATCGCTGATATGTATTCCCGGGCCACCCAATACCGGAAATGCTGAAATGATGTCGTAAAATGGCGTGAGTCGATAACTACCGCCGGCCTAGATAAACACAGAGAAATTTTTCGCATGGCCGTCCGTCGCGCCAATCAACCACTGGAATACCTGGAATTTCATAAAATCATAACGATCGCGAAGCGCCTC